>JAGRJD010000015.1 GCA_020442915.1 Thiothrix sp.
CGCACCTGATCCGGCATTTCCGCAATATCGCCGAACGACGCGGAGCAGCGGGTGCGATCGGGAAGTGTTTGCTGTTGCTGGCCCATGCAGTGGTACGTATTCACCACCGTTTCAGCCAGCAGCCTGACCCATACGGACATTACCGACGACGTCTGCACCGCTTGCGGCGCCGCTTCCAGGCGACTTTACAGCGCGGCAGCCAACTGGATGAACGAACGTGTAAACGAACCCGCAACCAGTGCCTGCATTTGCTCCGGGATGGAGCCATGTGCTGGACGTTTCTCCAGGATCGACGGATTCCACTCACCAATAACCGCGCGGAACGCGCTATCCGCCTCTATGTGCTGGGAACCGCCTGTCAATTAGGCATCAGTACGGTGGCTCTGATGCGTGAGGTGTGTTCTCAAGGTTTGGTGAATCAACCCGTAACCGTGCGCTTCCCGATGCCTGCCCAAGAGTCGCAACGCCTGACCTGAGCCGCTGTACAATCGCGTGAACGGTTACTTCCGCTGGTGCAGGAGCATCGTGGCGAGTCTTCCTCTTTGTGGTCGGCCATCGAGTCGATCGCACCGAAGATCGGCTGCGTGCCACAGACACTGCTGGAATGGGTCAAGCGTGTGGAGGTGGATGCCGTGACCGATGCGGTCGACCTGGCCGAACAGTATTGGGGTTAGCATGTCTGGCAACACGGCAAGTTTGAAATAGTCGCTCCGGTGAGACCGGCAGCGTCCCGGTTTGTCATAATGGAAGCTCCCTATTCTGTATCACACTTTTCATGACCAAGGTGGATGTCAGCCGCTGGACACCAGGTAAAGCCGAGAGCTGATCATCATACAGCTTCTGGAAAGCCTCCAGGTCTTTTACCACCACATTCAACATATAGTCCGGATCACCAAATAATCTTTTTGCTTCAATGACCTGGGGTATATCAATGAGAGCAGCCTCGAACTTCACCAAACTTCCCTGGTTGCCATCCCTCATGGTCACAAACAACAAGGCTGAGAAATTCAGCCCGAGGACAACGGGGTCAAGTTGTGCACGATAATCCCGTATCGCACCTGCCTGCTCCAGCGCCTTCAAGCGGCGGTGGCAAGGCGACAAGCTCAAACCGATCCTTTCGGCCAGCTCTGTTACTGTTAGCCTGCCATCCAGCTGAAGCTCAAAAAGAATCTTCTTGTCAAAACGATCCATAGTCCATTTCTTTCCATTAAAAGTGTTTGAAACAGGTAATTCCAGAAGAATTTTCTATCTAAAATGAAATATTCTTCCCAAGAAGATTTATCAGCATAAGGAATGAAGTGTGTCCCCTGGTGTTCTGGCAGCCTTTTGGGCTGTCTCTTTCTTGTTTGTTATCACCCCAGGCGTAGACTGGGCGTATGCCATTTCGGCCGGGCTTCGCGAAAAAACGGTTTTGCCAGCTGTTGGTGGTATGTTACTTGGACATTTTGCAGCCACCTGTCTGGTTGCCGCTGGTGTCGGCACTTTGGTAACAAATATGCCCCTGGCAATGACCATGCTGACCTTTGCAGGTGCCAGTTACCTGCTATGGCTCGGGGTTGGGCTGGTTCGCAATCCTACTGCACCCGCCACCGAACTTACTGACACGCCAGATAAAGCTGCGCAGTGGCTACTGAAGGGTATCGGCGTCAGCGGTTTGAACCCCAAAGTATTTTTATTGTTTCTGGCGCTACTTCCACAATTTTCCGACCCGGAGAGCTCATGGCCACTGCCTATGCAAATGCTGATACTGGGAAGTATTCATATATTCAGTTGTGGCGTTGTTTACTTGCTTGTTGGTTACGGTTCCCAGATAGTTCTCAAGACCAGGCCCGCTGCCGCGAAGCTGGTGAACCGGATATCAGGAGTGGCCATGACGTGTATTGCCCTGCTGCTATTGGCTGAGCTGATGACCCAGAAAGCTTGATGAGGCCAAGAGGGACGAGCAAAGCTGAAGTCGGCCAATGAAGTGCAACACGCTTACCGACTGAACACAGTCAACCAATTGAAACGACTTTACGAGAAACTTTCATGTCAAACATCAGACAACGTGCTGCCGAAGGGCTCCATACAGGCGACCAATTTACGATAACGCGCTGTTTCACTGCCGAGGAAATAACAGCCTTCGCCAGCCTTTCCAGAGACTACAATCCGGTACATTGTGACAGCGTTTATGCAGAACTCAAAGGCCTACGGGCCCCTATTACCCACGGTCTCCTCACAGCAAGCCTGATAACAGAAATCGGAGGCCAGATTGGCTGGCTTGCCAAGAACATGTCATTGCGATTTAAACGCCCGGTATATGCCGGTGAGACCTTGACCTGTGACTGGATCATACTCGATATCGATGACAGGGGACATGCCAAAGCAGCAGTCAGAGTCATCAATGACAGTGGCATCACCGTTCTGGAGGCAGAGACAACAGGAGTATTACCCAACGTGAGCGAACGACAGCACCTGGCCAAGATACTCGCTGAGGGTGATACTGGACAATAAGGGCGCGGTTATGCCTTCGGGGGGATGCAGGCACGAATGCCAGTCAATATCAGAACCTTTTACAAAAACCAGCCGCATCAGTCACAATGCCAGAATCTTTCCCCAACGTTGGCCCGAATCATGACAGGAGGAGATCATGAACCACACCGTTACCGCTGCCACGACAGCCTACGCCTACCCGCTGTTGATCAAGCAGCTGCTGCCGACCGCACTGCTGACTGCCCCGCAACAGGAAATCGTATACGCCGATAAAAGCCGTCATACCTACACCGACCTGAACCGCCGCATCCACCAGCTGGGCCATGGCCTGACCCGGCTGGGCGTGAAACCCGGCAGCACGGTGGCGGTCATGGACTGGGACACACCGCGCTATCTGGAATGCTTTTTTGCCATTCCCATGCTGGGGGCGGTACTGCAGACCGTCAATGTGCGTCTGGCACCGGAGCAGATTGCCTATACCCTGAACCACGCCAGAGCGGAGGTGCTGCTCATCAACCACGAATTTCTGCCACTGCTGGAACAGATCCGGTCCGAGCTTGCCGACATCCACACCTTCATTCTGCTCAGCGACGAGGACGAAGCCCTGCCGACCGGTTTTGCAAGCGAATACGAGGCGCTGCTGGCCGGTCAGCCCGAGCAGTTTGATTTCCCCGATTTTGATGAAAACACCCGCGCCACCACCTTCTATACCACCGGCACCACCGGCCTGCCCAAGGGCGTATTTTTCAGCCACCGCCAGCTGGTCCTGCACACCCTCGGTACCGCCGCCACCCTGGGCATGGCCCCCGAACAGGGGCGTTTCCACCGGGGTGATGTCTACATGCCGCTCACACCCATGTTCCATGTGCATGCCTGGGGCATTCCGCTGGTGGCGACCATGGCCGGTATCAAACAGGTCTATCCGGGCCGTTATGAACCGGGCCGCATCCTGCAGCTGTGCCGCGACGAGGCGGTCACCTTCTCCCACTGCGTACCGGCCATCCTGCAGATGCTGCTGACCCATCCAGCCTGCGCCGGCACCGACCTGTCACACTGGAAAGTCATCATCGGCGGCTCGGCCCTGACCCGCGCACTGGCACAGATGGCGCTGGACAAGGGCATTGATGTCATGACCGGCTACGGCATGTCCGAAACCTGCCCGCTGCTGACCCTGGCCCAGCTCGACCCGAGCCTTGACCCTGCTGCCGATCCGCATCTGGCTGTCCGGGTCCGGACCGGACGTCCCCTGCCGCTGGTCGACCTGCGCATTGTGGACCCGGACATGACCCCGCTGCCGAATGACGGTACAACCACCGGGGAAGTGGTAGTACGCTCCCCCTGGCTGACCCAGGGCTACCTGTTCAACCCAGAAGCCTCGGAAACCCTGTGGGAAGGCGGCTGGCTGCATACCCAGGATGTGGGCCGCATCGACCCGCAGGGCTATCTGCAGGTCACTGACCGAATCAAGGATGTGGTCAAGACCGGTGGTGAATGGATTTCCTCGGTGATGCTGGAGGACATGATCAGCCAGTATCCGGCAGTGGCCGAATCCGCCGTGATCGCCATACCGGATGAAAAATGGGGCGAACGGCCACTGGCCCTGATTGTGCTGAAAGCCGGGGCCGACGCATCGGCGGCAGACATCCGGACCCACCTCGGCAGTTTTGTGGATCAGGGCGTGCTGTCGAAATTCGGCATCCCGGATGCGGATCACATCCGCTTCGTGGATACCCTGGCGCGTACCAGCGTCGGCAAGCTCAACAAACGCCGGATGCGTGAAGACTGGAGCAGACCGGAAGCCTGACGGGGCGGATGGCCGTCAGGACACGTCATATGGCAGCCGCCCCGCCATTTCAACCCGCCCTTCCCCGCCGCGTGGCAGGCGCACCAGCTCCAGGTCACAAACCTGCCCCGCAGCCTCCGCAGGCGCATCCGCCTGAAACACGGCCAGGGGCACGACAACCGGATGCGGCCAGTCGGTTTCGACCAGATGCCGCAGCCAGGCACGCCGTTCCGCTTCCGGCTTGACGCACAGCAAGGCTTCGGCATTGTGACAGACCAGCCCCTGCTGCTGCGACTGTGTACGCAGGGTCTGTGTCAGCTGCGCCAGGGTCAGGGTATCAGCCCGCTCCCGCAGTTCAGCCATCACCACCTGCCGGTAGTCAAAAAAAGCAATCCCGAGATGCCCGGCCAGCTGCTGCACCAGTTCGGGCTGGTAGCGCGGGAACAGCACAATATGGCCATTGCCCCGCCCTGCCGCCCCGAAATGGGCATCCACACGTGCCAGCCACGCATCCGGATCGACACCATGACGGACCGCTGCCGTGGTCACCCGGGCAGCTTCCGGCGCAGCACCCAGGGCCTTGAAATTCCGCACGGCATCCCACTGTGCCGGCGTGAACAGGGCCTCCAGTGCCGGGAACAGCTGTTCATTTTCCAGCAGGGTGTGACTGCGCAACACACGGGCAAACTCCGCCAGTTCCGCCGGTGCACGGGCTTCACTGATGTTTTCTGCCAGCGTACGCAGCAGGCCGTGCTCCTTGCCCAGCTGGATGCACAAAGGCACCAGCGCCTGATGCACATGAAGCAGCGGGGTGAAAAGGGCCTGCTCTTCATGCTGGAGATGGGGTTCCAGCTCCCTGGCATGGTATTCACGGACCCATTGCACGGCGGTCGCCAGCTCATCAGCCTGTCCGCGCCTGACCACCCGCTCCAGCCGGTCGGCCAGCAGCAGGCATTCCGCATGTTCCTGTACCAGTTGCTGCATGTTCTGGTTGCTCATGACAATCCCCTGTAACCGTTCGTTTACCCTGACGTCCGGCACAGTAACACAGTTTCCCTTCCGGGCGCGGCGCACAATACTGCTGCAGATGATAGAAAATTCTGATGCCGGATAGCACTGACCTCATACCGCCTGCCACTGCACATCAGCCATCAGCATGTAGCCCGCCCCGTAAACGGTGCGGATCAGCTGCGGATTCCGCGGGTCCTGCTCCAGTTTCTTGCGGATGCGCGACATACGCACGTCAATACAGCGGTCAAAGGCCCCCTGACGCGCCTGCATCAGCTGCTCGCGTGACAATATCTGCCGGGGTGACTGCAACAGCCCCAGCAGCAGCTCCGCCTCTGCCGCACTCAGCATTTCACGCCTGCCATTGCGATGGGTCGCGGTCAGGGTAGCGGGATCAAAGGACCAGTCCCCGAACAGGGCGCGTCTGGCCGGCACGGCGGTCGTCAGGGCCGATATTTTTTTCCGGCGGCGCAGAAAACTGTTGATGCGGGCCACCAGCTCCCGCGGATCAAACGGCTTGCTGACATAATCATCCGCCCCGAGCTCCAGCCCCAGCACCTTGTCGGTGGCACTGTCGCGCCCGGACAGGATGATGACGCCGGTTTCACCGACCTCCATCAGGTGGCGCACCAGCGTCAGTCCGTCCATGTCCGGCAACCCCAGATCAATGATGCAGACATCGGGCAGCTGCTGCCTCAGGGCATACATCGCCTGGGCACCAGTACGGAAGGCCCGCGCATGATGCCCATAGCGCTCCAGCTCCCCGCACACCAGTGTGCAGATGTCACTTTCATCCTCAACTACATAAATCAGTCTGCCTGTCGTCATTCATGCTCCTCTTCATGATGCAGTGCCCGCCAGAGTGCCTGGCCAAGCGCCGCGCGGTCAAACGGTTTGCGCAACAACGGAAACGGGCGCTCCCCGCCGCCCTGCACCGGCTGCTGCTCGCTGGCATAACCGCTGATCAGCAGAATGATACTACGGGGATTGCGCCGGTAAAGCCTGAGTGCCAGTTCACGCCCGTCTTCACCCGCATTCAACAGGATGTCGGATACCATGCCGTCCAAAGCGGGCAGCTCATCAATCAGCTGCCGGGCCACCCCGGCAGTGCCGGCCTCCACCACGTAAACCCCGAGCCCGAGCAGCTGTTCCCGCACCACGGCCCGCACCCCGTCATTGTCCTCCACCAGCAACAGCAGTTTTCCCTGCAGGGCCTGTTCCGGTAGTATCTCCTGACAAACTGGCGACAAGTGTGCTTTGTCATCCACCGGCGACCGGGCAAGGGGCAGCAGCAGGGTGACACAAGCACCGCTTTCGGGAGGCGGTACATTGCCGATGCGGAGATAGCCGCGGGACTGCTTGACAAAACCATACACCATGCTGAGTCCGAGCCCGGAGTTGAGGCCGTTGAGTTTGGTGGTATAAAACGGCTCCAGCGCATGCACCCTGGCATCGGTACTGAAACCGGTGCCTGAATCACGGATGGTCAGCCTCACGTACGTCCCGGCGGCCACCGGTTCATCATAGCCCTCCGGCGGTGCCTGCACCCGGTCGATACCGAAGCAGATACAGCCCCCCTGCGGCATGGCATCACGGGAATTCAGGGCCAGATTGACCAGGGCATTCTCCAGGTAGCCAGGGTCCACATGCACCATCAGGTCAGCCTCCCGGACCGCCTCCTCCAGACGGATATTGTCCGGCAGCGAGGAAGTCAGCAGGTGCATCACTTCCCGCACCAGCACCGCAATCGGAACCTGTTCCGGCTCCAGCGTCTCCCGGCGTGAAAAGGCCAGCAGGCGATGGGTGATGTCCGCCCCGCGCCTTGCCGCATGGATGGCCGGGTCCAGATAATCCGCCAGCCCGCCGGCATCCGGCAGGTGACGCTCCCTGGCCAGCAGCAGGTTGCCGAGAATGATGGACAGCAGGTTGTTGAAGTCATGGGCCAGCCCGCCGGCCAGCTGACCGACAGCCTGCATGCGCTGGGCACGGGCACTGGTGGCCAGCAGCTCTTCCGTGCGCCGGCGGACCTTGGTGTCAAGGTCATCGATATTGCCCTTGAGCTGCGTCACCATGCCATCAAAACTGCTGGCCAGCGTACCGATTTCATCCCCGGTGCTGATCCCGCTTCGGGCGGACAGATCCCCCGCGCTGACCCGGCGTGCCGTATCCACCAGCTGCTCCAGCGGACGGGTGATGCGCTTGATGAAAAAGCCCGCCAGCATCAGGCTGACCAGCAGCGTCAGTCCCGCCAGCAAGAGCAGGCGCCGGCTGAGGGTATCGGAACTGCGCAGCAGCTCTTCGGTATAAACCGATGAGCAGATGTACCAGTCAAAAGCCTTCAGGTAACGCACCAGGGACAGTTTTTCATAGACATAATTACCCGGCTCTTCCGGCTTGTCCCAGAGGTATTTCAGTTCCTGACCGGTATCTGCCACCCGTTTCAGGTCTTCGGCAATGTAATTTTCACTGAGCGGATTGAGCAGGTCACGAATGTCGGTCCCGTCAATGGCCCGGTTGGGATGAATCAGCATGCGGTTATGGCTGTCAAACACATAGAGATAACCCGTGCGGGCTACCCGGATACCCTGCAGGGCCTGGCGCAGCTCCTCCAGTGCCTGTTTCCGGCGCGCGCCGACCGCCTGCTCCAGATCATCCAGATAGACCCCGGACCCAACCACCAGTCCCCATTCCGGGTAATGGTGCACGAATGACAGCTTTTCGAGCACCTCGGCCTTTTCCAGCCGGTTCCAGCGGTAGCGGTAAAAGCCCTCACCGTCACGGATCGCCCGTGACACAATGTCCGGCTGCGCCTGCAGACCGGGCGGGCCCGCCAGCTCCGCCACCAGATGATGGTGATAACGCGCATCCGGGTGGGACAGCAGGTAGCCGGCCTCATCCGCCACCCAGATGTAATCATGATTGCCGTAGCTGAAACTGCGCAGGGCTTCAAAGGCATTCCGGCGTGCCTCGACTGCGGACACCCCGTCACGGCGCGCCTGTTCCAGCTGCTGGTGCAGAAAGGAGCCGGCCAGCTCAACCACAACCCTGAGCTGCTCCTGCCGGGCCTTCAAGGCCTGGCGCCGGTAATCCTCCACGTTGTCATGCATGCGCCCGGCAATTTCGACCACGTTATCCAGCACCAGCCGGCTGGCATCACGCTCAATATCAAAAACCGTCTGTTTGATCAGGGGCACCGAATACCAGTAGGTAATGGTGAAAATCGCCACCAGCGTGCCCAGCATCACCCAGAAAAAGCGACGCGCCAGACGTGGACGGACAAGCTGAAATCCGGACAAGGGCCTCTCCTGCAAAACACCGAACCGGGGTCGCAACAGCATACACCAGGAAAGGCCCGCCGGGGTGGCTACAATTCGTTACATTCCGGCAACATTACTGCAAACATGCCGCCTTAACCTTTCTGCCTGCCCGTGCCGGTGAGCCCCGGTTTGCCGGCGCAACCGCCGCGTGTCAGTGTCAATGAGGAGAATGAGGAGTCATCATGTCCGAGCCGAATATCTATGCCCGGGAACTGGATCGTGTACCGGCCAACTACGAAGCCCTGAGTCCACTGACCTTCCTGGAGCGCGCCGCCAGCATCCACCCCAACAAAACCGCCGTGGTCCATGGCCGGGTCCGCCGTAGCTGGGCGGAGACCTACCGCCGCTGCCGGCAGCTGGCCAGTGCCCTGAACCGGCAGGGTATCGGCAAGGGGGATACCGTCTCGATCCTGTGCCCGAACCTGCCCGAGCATTTTGAAGCCCACTTCGGCGTGCCCATGGCCGGGGCCGTACTCAATTCCGTCAATACCCGTCTGGATGCAGCGGCGGTAGCCTTCATCCTGCAGCATGCCGAAACCCGGATCCTGATCACCGAGCGGGAAATGTCGGCAATCGCCAAAGGGGCGCTGGCGCTGCTGGAACCGGAACACAGGCCCCTGGTGATCGACATCGACGATCCGTGCTATGAAGGCGGGGAACTGCTGGGCGATATCACTTATGAGGCCTTCATCGCCAACGGCGATCCTGAATTTGAGTGGGCGGGGCCGGATGACGAGTGGGATGCCATCACCCTCAACTACACCTCCGGCACCACCGGCAACCCCAAAGGCGTGGTCTACCACCATCGGGGGGCCTACCTGAATGCCGTCAGCAATGTCATGTCCTGGGGCATGCCGGGCCAGTCCGTCTACCTGTGGACCCTGCCCATGTTCCACTGCAACGGCTGGTGTTTCCCCTGGACCATGGCTGCCGTCACCGGGGTCAATGTCTGCCTGCGTCATGTACGGGCCGAGCAGATTCTCGAACTGATCCGTACTGAAAAAGTGGATCATTTCTGCGGTGCCCCGATCGTGCTGGGCATGATTGCCGGCGCAGCGCCGGAACAGAAGGCCGGCATCAGCCACACTATCAAGGTCATGACGGCTGGTGCTCCTCCGCCGGCAGCCGTGATCCAGCGCATGGAGGAAATGGGTTTTGTCGTCACGCATGTGTATGGCCTGACCGAGACCTATGGCCCCTGTGTGGTCTGTGAATGGAACGACGAATGGAATGGCCGCAGCGTGGCTGAAAAGGCAAAGCTCAAGGCCCGTCAGGGTGTACGTGCCCCGATGCAGGAGGGCCTGATGGTCGCTGACCCTGCCACGCTGCAGCCGGTGCCCAGGGATGCCGAAACCATCGGCGAAATTTTCATGCGGGGCAATATCGTCATGAAAGGCTACCTCAAGAATGCGCCCACCACCGAAGAATCCTTTGCCGGCGGCTGGTTTCATTCCGGCGACCTCGCGGTCTGGCACCCGGATGGTTACATCGAAATCAAGGACCGCTCCAAGGACATCATCATCTCCGGTGGTGAGAACATTTCCAGCATTGAAGTCGAGGATGTGCTCTACCGGCACCCGCAGATACAGGATGCCGCCGTGGTGGCGCGCAAGGATGAAAAATGGGGCGAGGTACCCTGTGCCTTTGTCACCCTGAAGCCCGGAGCAACCCTGAGCGCCGGAGAGGTGATTGATTACTGCCGTGAACACATGGCGCGTTTCAAGATTCCGAAAAAGGTTGTTTTCCTTGAGCTGCCACGGACCTCCACCGGCAAGGTCCAGAAGTTCATCCTGCGCCAGTGGGCCAATGAGGAGGGCAACGCATGAAGATTGTCGTCGCGGTCAAACGGGTGATTGATTACAACGTCAAGGTGCGGGTGAAGGCCGACAACAGCAATGTCGACCTGAACAATGTCAAGATGTCCATCAACCCCTTCTGCGAAATTGCGGTGGAGGAAGCCCTGCGCCTGCGCGAAGCCGGCGTGGCCAGCGAGATCGTGGTGGTCTCCATCGGCCCGAAGCAGGCCCAGGACGTGATCCGCACCGCCCTGGCCATGGGTGCGGACCGGGGCATCTGGATCGACAGCGCCGATGCCGAAATGAACGCCCTGGACATCGCCTGTCTGCTGGGCCGGGTGGTTGAGGCCGAACAGCCGGGACTGGTGCTGCTCGGCAAACAGGCCATCGACTCGGACAACAACCAGACCGCCCAGATGCTGGCCGCCCTGTGTGATTTCCCGCAGGCCACCTTTGCCTCGGCAGTCACGGTCGAGGGGGATCAGGTTGTCGTCACGCGCGAGATCGACGGCGGACTGCAGACGCTGGCGCTGGACCTGCCGGCGGTCATCAGCACCGACCTGCGTCTGAATGAACCCCGCTATGTGAAACTGCCCGAGATCATGAAGGCCAAGAAAAAGCCCCTGACGACCACCACACCAGAGCAGCTCGGCGTCCATCTGGAAAACACCCTCAGTCTGCTGCGGGTGGAACCACCGGCGGAGCGCAGCCCCGGCATTCGGGTCGAAAGCGTGGATCAACTGATTGAAAACCTGAAACATCAGGCCAAGGTACTGTAACGGGAGGACAAAGCATGAGCATTCTGGTGATTGCCGAAAATGACAACATAACCCTCAGGCCGGCCACCCGCAATACCCTGGCGGCGGCGGCCCGGCTGGGTGAGCCGCTGGAGGTGCTGGTGATCGGTGCAGGCTGTGCAGCGGTGGCGGCACAGGCGGCGGCCCTGCCCGGTGTCAATCGGGTCCGACTGGCTGACAATCCCGCCTATGAACACCGTCTGGCCGAAAACACCGCCCGGCTGCTGGCCCTGCTGGCACCGGATTACAGCCACGTTCTGATACCCGCCACTACCTTCGGCAAGGACCTGCTGCCACGTGCCGCCGCCCTGCTGGGAGTCAATCCGCTCACCGACGTGATGGAAATCGTCAGCGCCGACACCTTCAAGCGCCCGATCTATGCCGGCAATGCCATCGCCACGGTCCAGAGCCGTGACCCGGTCAAACTGCTGAGCGTACGCATCACGGCCTTTGACCCGGTCCCGGAAACCGGCGGCCATGCCCCCATCGAGCCAGTCACGACCGTCTTCGAGGCCAGACACACCCGCTTCATCAGCACGGCGCTGGCCCGGTCCGAACGTCCGGAACTCACCGCAGCACGGCGGGTGGTTTCCGGCGGACGTGGTGTGGGCTCTGCCGCCGACTTCGACCTGATCTACCAGCTCGCTGACAGGCTTGATGCCGCTGTCGGTGCCAGTCGGGCGGCAGTGGATGCCGGTTATGTCGCCAATGACCTGCAGGTCGGCCAGACCGGCAAGGTGGTGGCCCCCGAGGTTTATTTTGCCATCGGCATTTCCGGTGCCATCCAGCATCTGGCCGGTATGAAGGATTCCAGGGTGATCGTGGCCATCAACAAGGACGCCGATGCCCCCATTTTTCAGGTGGCGGATTACGGTCTGGTGGCCGACCTGTTCACCGCTGTCCCCGAACTGGCGGCAAAACTTTAAGCACGGAGGTTGTCATGAGTTACGTTCACCCCTATCAGGATGCCGGCTTTGTCCTGCAGTATCTGGTCCATTTCGATCAGCTGTGTACCGATGCCGGTCTGGATGAAATCAACCTAGAACTGGCACTCAGCGTGCTGGAGGAGGCCGGCAAGGTCGGCAGCGAAATCCTGGCCCCCCTGAACCGTGCCGGTGATGCCGAAGGTGCGCGTCTGGATGGAGGGGATGTGATCCCCTCACCCGGATTCCGGGAAGCCTACGACCAGTTTGCAGCCGGCGGCTGGCTGTCGCTGCGGGTTGCCGAGGCGTTCGGTGGTCAGAACCTGCCCAATGCCCTCAGTACCGCCGTCAATGAAATCTGGCACTCGGCCAACATGGCCTTTGCCCTGTGCCCGATGCTGAGTCAGGGCGCGATGGAAAGTATTGCCCACCATGCCGCCCCGGCGCTTCAGGCAGCCTACCTGCCCGGAATGGCCAGCGGCGAATGGACCGGCACCATGAACCTGACCGAGCCGGATGCCGGTTCCGATCTGGCTGCCGTCAAGACCCGTGCCGTACCGGAAGGTGATCACTACCGGATTTCCGGACAGAAAATCTTCATCACCTGGGGCGACCATTCAATGACTCCGAATATCGTGCACCTGGTGCTGGCACGCCTGCCGGATGCACCGCCGGGTGTAAAAGGCATTTCACTGTTCATCGTGCCCAAGTTCCTGGTGGGCGGGAACGGTGAGCCCGGAGCGCGCAACGGTGTGCGCTGCCTGTCACTGGAGCACAAGCTCGGCATCCACGGCAGCCCGACCTGCGTGATGGAGTTCGAGCAGGCGGTCGGCTATCTGGTCGGCGAGGCCAACCAGGGCCTGCCTTACATGTTCACCATGATGAATCATGCCCGCCAGACAGTCGGACTGCAGGGGCTGGCCATTTCCGAACGCGCCTACCAGCAGGCCCGGCAATACGCCAGGGAACGCCTGCAGGGGACACGCCGTGACGGCTCGCGCATTCCCATCATCCAGCATCCGGACGTGCGCCGCATGCTGATGACCATGAAATCCGGCATCGAGGCCATGCGTGCCCTGGCGCTGGTGGCGGCAGCGGAAATCGATCGGACCCATTATGCCACCGATCCGGCGCAGAAAGCCCGGCATGCCGCCCGTGTCGAGCTGCTGACCCCGGTGGTGAAAGGCTGGCTCACGGAAATGGCCCAGGAACTGACCTCGCTCGGCATCCAGATTCATGGCGGCATGGGCTATATCGAGGAAACCGGTGCCGCCCAGCATTACCGTGATGCTCGTATCCTGACCATCTACGAAGGCACCACCGGTATCCAGGCCCTGGATTTCATCGGGCGCAAGATGCTGGCGGACCAGGGCGCGGCACTGGCCCTGCTGCTGGATGAGATACTGGAGACCCGTGACGAGTTCAGCACCGTGTTCGCCGGCACCCTGGCAGCGGAACAGCTGGAGCTGGCCCTGAACGCCGGCCAGGCGGCACGCCAGTGGGTGCTGGACAACAGCACCACCGACAAGGCCCTCAGTGCCACGGTTTGCGTGCATTTCCTGCTGCTGTTCGGCTACCTGTGCGGTGGCTGGCTGCTGGCCAAGGGGGCCCTGCAGGCCAAGGCCCTGCTGGATACCGGTGCCGGGGATACGGATTTTCTGCAGGCGAAACTGATCAGCATGCACTGCTATCAGGAGCAGCTGCTGCCCCGCACCCAGGCCTGCCTCGCGGCAATCAGGGCCGGCAGCACCCACGTCATGGCCATGCCGGAAGACCGGTTCTAGGAGCAGACAGTACGCATGGAAAAGGTGGAAAACAGTGAACGTGATGCGATGGCGTTTGATGTCGTCATCGTCGGGGCCGGCCCGGCGGGCCTTTCGGCTGCCTGCCGCCTGATGCAGCTGGCACAGGCTGCCGGACAGGAGTTGTCGGTCTGTGTGGTGGAGAAAGGCTCGGAAGTCGGTGCCCACATCCTTTCCGGGGCCGTGATCGAAAGCCGGGCCCTGGATGAGCTGTTTCCCGACTGGCGGGAGCGCGGTGCCCCCCTGAAGGTAGCGGTCAGCCGGGATGAGCTGTACCTGCTGCGCAACGAACAGAAAGCCGTGCGCATTCCGCAGGCCCTGATTCCGGCCACCATGCACAACAGCGGCAATCATGTGGTCAGCCTCGGCAACCTCTGTCGCTGGCTGGCTGAACAGGCGGAAAGCCTGGGGGTGGAGGTGTTCCCCGGCTTCAGTGCCCACCAGCTGCTGCTGAATGCGGATGGCAGCGTCGGCGGCATCATCACCGGCGACATGGGCGTGGGTGCGGATGGCCGGGCACTGGACAGTTTCACCCCCGGCCTGATATTGCGGGCCGGATACACCCTGTTTGCCGAAGGCTGCCGCGGGCATCTGGGGCGGCAGCTCTACCGCCGCTTCGGACTGGATGCCGACAGCGATGCCCAGCACTACGGCCTCGGTCTCAAGGAGCTGTGGGACATCAAGCCGGAGCGACACCAGCCGGGGCTGGTGATCCATGGTTCCGGCTGGCCGCTGGGTGATGGCGCCAGTGGCGGCTTCTTCCTCTATCACACGGAAAACCATCAGGTCGTGGTGGGGCTGATTGTCGACCTCAACTACCGCAACCCCTATCTGAGTCCGTATGACGAATTTCAGCGCCTCAAGCATCACCCGTTGCTGGCGCAGTACCTGGAAGGCGGCAAGCGCGTGGTCTACGGTGCACGTGCCATTGCCAAGGGCGGCTTCAATGCACTGCCGAAGATGCACTTTCCCGGCGGACTGCTGCTCGGCTGCAATGCCGGCACCCTCAACTTCGCCAAAATCAAGGGTACCCATACCGCCATGAAAAGCGGCTTGCTGGCTGCTGAAACCGTGTTTGCAGCCATGGCTGCCGGTGATGAAGGCGGCAGGGACCTGGCGGACTACGCCCGGCGCTTCCGGGATTCCTGGCTGCATGAAGAGCTGCGGGCTGCACGCAATTTCGGCCCGGCCCTGCACCGCTTCGGCCCCTTTGCCGGGGGTGCCTTCAACTTCATCGACCAGAACCTGTTCAAAGGCAGATTGCCGCTGACACTGCACGACAATCACCCGGATCATGCCAGCCTGCGTCCAACCAGAGAGTGCACCCCCATCAACTACCCGAAACCGGATGGCCGGCTCAGCTTCGACAAGCTCAGCTCGGTCTTCCTTTCCGGCACCAATCATGCAGAAAACCAGCCCTGCCACCTGCAGCTGCATGACCCGTCCCTTCCGCTGGGCAGCAATCTGCTACTGTATGCGGAACCGGCCCAGCGCTACTGCCCGGCGGGCGTATACGAAATCGTGGAGGAAAACGGTGAGCCGCGCTTCCGGGTCAACGCCCAGAACTGCGTGCACTGCAAGACCTGTGACATCAAGGACCCGGCACAGAACATCACCTGGGTGACACCGGAAGGCGGTGGCGGGCCGAACTATCCGAACATGTAGGGCATATCCGCCGCACAAAAAAAACAGCCACCCGAAACCAAGCGGGTGGCCGTCATCAACCAAAAGAAACCAACACGAAACACCGAGTCACTACTACTTTCTGCAGACGGCTTAAAGTCTGTCTATGAATAAATTGTAGCTAATCCACGGCCCCCTGCACAGGTAATCGTAACCGTTAACAAGGTTACAAAGGCCTGAAAAAGGCGGTCACGCCCATGCCATACGGCAGCGCACTGAATGCATCAATCGTGTACTATGCGGCTTTACCTTACACTGTCCATAGCCGGAGATGCACATGTCCAACGCCCCTGCCCTGCACCAGAACGCACTGGGCCAGCCGATCGGCTTTCCGGTCCCGGACTGGCAACCCTGCCCGCTGCCACCGAAAACCGCACTGCAAGGGCGTTATGTGCATCTGGAGCCGCTTGATGCAACACGCCACACCCAGGCCCTGTATCAGGCTTTCAGTGTGGATGTCAGCGGGCACAACTGGACCTACCTGCCCTATGGCCCCTTTACCGGTCTCGCGGCCTTTCAGCACTGGCTGGAAAGCTTTCAGGACCGCAGTGATCCACTGTTTCACACCCTGATCGACCCGGCATCCGGGGAAGCGGTGGGACTGGCCAGTTACCTGCGCATCACGCCCGAAGCCGGGGTGATCGAGGTCGGGCACATCCATTTCTCACCCCGGCTGCAGCGTACCCGGCTCGCCACCGAAGCCATGTACCTGCTGATGCGGCGGGCGTTTGACGAGCTGGGCTACCGGCGCTACGAATGGAAATGCGATGCCCTGAATACCCCCTCACGCGCAGCTGCCGAACGTCTGGGCTTCCGGTTTGAAGGCATTTTCCGGCAGGCCGCCCTGTACAAGGGCCGTAACCGTGACACTGCCTGGTATTCAATCCTGGATCAGGAATGGCCGGCACTCAGAGCCGCCTTTGAGACCTGGCTGGACCCGGCCAACTTCGATACCGACGGCAAGCAGCACCGGGCCTTGGGAAAATAAGTTCAGACCCGCCTCGACGGCATCGAAACCATTGGTGCAAAACGGCTACCTGTCGGTACGCTTGCCCACCATTACTATGAATCATTCTCCGGTTTAACTGACCTTGCTGACCATCCGCCACCTGCACATCCTCAACACCCATACCGGCCAGCCCCTGCCCGGCCCGCTGGCCATTGAGATTGCCGCCGGGGAAATTCTGACCCTGATGGGACCCTCGGGTCTGGGCAAGTCCACGCTGCTGAACTGGATGGTGGGTGCATTGCCGGAAGGCTTTCGGGCACAGGGTGAGCTGTGGCTGAACGGGGTACGTCTGGATGGCCTGCCCACCGAACAGCGCCGCATCGGCCTGCTGTTTCAGGATGATCTGCTGTTTCCACACCTGAGCGTGGGTGGCAACCTGGCCTTTGCCCTGCCCGGCAGCCGGCATGCCGACCGGCAGCAGCGCCGTGCCCGAATTGAGCACGTGCTGGCTGAAGCCGGTCTTGCGGATTTTTACGCGCGTGATCCGCACACACTTTCCGGCGGGCAGCGTGCCCGTATCAGCGTGCTGCGCACCCTGCTGGCCGAGCCTCGTGCCGTATTGCTGGACGAGCCGTTTTCACGCCTGGACACCGAACTGCGCGCCCGTTTTCGTGAATTTGTCCGTGCCGCCATTGCCGAACGCGGCATTCCGGCGCTGCTGGTCACACATGATCATGCCGATGTGCCGCCCGGCGGGCGCATCCTCAATCTGGAGGATTATCTGCATGCTTGACCGCCTGATACTGAAGCACAGCCACTGCCTGCTCAGCCCCTTGGCCATCCGGTTGCAACGGCTCGGTATCAATGCCAACCAGCTCACCCTTGCCGGTTTCCTTGCGGGTATCAGCGCCCTGCCCCTGCTGGGCTTCGAACATTACGGGGCCGCACTGGTCATGATCATCCTCAACCGCCTGAGTGACGGGCTGGACGGCATACTGGCGCGGCTCGACCAGCCCACTGACCGGGGTGGATTTCTGGATATTGTGCTGGATTTCCTGTTTTATTCCGCGATTCCGCTCGGATTCGCCCTTGCCGACCCGACCCGGAATGCGCTGCCCGCTGCCGTACTGATCTACAGCTTCATCGGCACCGGTTGCAGCTTTCTGGCTTTTGCCGTCATCGCCGCCAAGCGCGGGCTGGACAGCACCGCCTACCCGGACAAAAGCTTCTACTATCTCGGAGGACTGACCGAGGCCACCGAAACCATTGCCGTCTTCCTGCTCATGTGCCTGTGGCCGGCAGCCTTTCCCGTGCTGGCTTACGGGTTCGCCGGGCTGTGCCTGATCGCGACAAGCCTGCGCATTCATGCAGGCTGGAACCAGTTCACGGACCGCTAGGCAGGCATCATCGGAGCCGGATCCCCCGTTGTCAACGCTGGTCGAAGTCCACCACCACCTCATCCGACAAGGGGTGTGCCTGACAGGTCAGGATATACCCGGCCTCAATTTCATGCGCCTCCAGCCCGTGGGCGATGTCCATGTCCACCTGCCCCTTGACCAGTCTGGCCTTGCAGGTCGAACACACCCCCGCCTTGCAGGAATAAGGCAGCTCCAGTCCGTTGTGCATCCCGGCATCCAGAATGTTCTCGCCCACGGTGGCCAGATCAAAACTGATGGCACGCCCGTCCGCGATCACCGTGACCTTGCTGGTCTTTTCCTCCCCATACTGCTCAATGCGCTGCTGGGCTTTTTCGAGAATCTTTTCACTGTCCCCGGCGGAATTGGCGAACAGCTCGTAATGAATGTGTTCATCGGAAAAACCCACACTCCGGAAACCGCGTGAGACTTCCGACATCATGCTTTCCGGCCCGCAGATAAACACCTCATCGGTAGCAAACAGGTTGATCAGCCGGCTCTTGTGCAACTGGGTACCCTTGGCATTGTCGACACGGCCATTGAGCACATCCGAACCCTGATCCTCCTCATTCATGATGTTGAGCCAGTTGAAGCGTTCCAGGTAACGGTTCTTGATGAAGCCCAGCTCATCCTTGAACATCACCGAACGACTGCGGCGGTTGCCATAAACCAGGGTCACGCGGCTCTCCGGCTCTTCATGCAGCACGGTCTTGATGATGGACAGGATCGGCGTGATGCCGCTGCCGGCGGCGATGCACATGTAGTTTCTGGCCTGTGTGGCAGCGGTTTCCGTGTAGAAGCTGCCCTGGGGCGGCATGACTTCAATATGGTCGCCCACCCGGAAGTGGTCATTGGCATAATTGGAGAATTTCCCCCCCCGTACGCGCTTGATGCCGACCCGCATGTGCCCGTCCGCCACCCCGGAACAGATGGAGTAGGAACGCCGCACCGCCTCACCCTCAATGTCGGCACGCAGGGTCAGAAACTGCCCCTGTTTGAAACGGAAGGTCTCGCGCAACGCATCCGGCACCGCAAGGGTGACACAGATGGCGGTATCGGTTTCCGGGCGGACATCGGCAATGTTCAGGGGATAAAACCGGGTATCAGCCATGGCAGTTGTTTCCTATATCGGTTTGAAGTAATCAAAAGGTTCGTGACAGGCCCGGCACTGGAACAGCGCCTTGCAGGCCGTGGAGCCGAATTCACTGATGCGGTGCGTGTCATCCGAACCACAACGGGGGCAGGTGATACCGGATTCCGGCGTCAGTTCCGGTACACTGCAGCCTTGGCAGTGGCGCGGGGGCGCAATGCCATAGGCACGCAGCTGCTCATGGCCCTGCGGTGACAGCGCCTCGGTGCTCCAGGCCGGGCTGAGCGCAGTGTGCACCTCGACCTCGGGGTGCCCGGCCTGCTGCAGGGTGCTGATAATATCAGCACGCATGGCTTCCAGGGCCGGACAGCCGGAATATGTGGGGCTGATGACGACCCGGATGCACCCGTTGTCCTGCTGCTCAATATCGCGCAGCACCCCCAGGTCCCAGAGGCTCAAGGCGGGGACTTCCGGGTCTTTCACCGCATCCAGCAATGCCCAGAGCCCGGGGACAGGCGACCGGTTCCGGTGCTGCAGGCGCTGCACCCATGCTGCCGTCGGTACCGGCCTATCGACCAGTGTCAATGTATCCGTTTTGTTCATTCCGGATTCCGCAGGGTCATGGCTGGATTATGGGCAAAAAAGTTCATCGGCTGGATATGCACCGTTTTCCACTCCGTAGACATGACCGGCCAGTCCTCCATGCGCGGCACATGGTGGAAGCCTGCCGTAAACCAGGTCACGATGTCGGTATTCTCCAGACTGCGATCAGCCTTCACCCATTCGGCCAGCGTGTCGGACCCATCGCTGCCAACGGCATATTTGCCCCCGGCATAACGCTGCGCGGGGTCATAGGCGGTATTCCAGACACTGTATTCAATATAGGCATTACGTTTCATGGGCGGGTCATTGGCAAAATCAAACGGACCATAAGCGACGCTACCATGGTGAATCATCCAGCCCGGTTGATGACCCAGATAACTTTCACGGTTGGTGTTCATGATATGAAACAGTTTGGGTTCCATGGCACTGATCCTGAAACGCCCCTCCTGTTCACTTTTGACCATGGTATTCCGGACTCCCCAGAGGGATTTGCGCGGGCTGTCGGCAGGAGCATCCACGGCTTCCAGATGCGAAACCATGAAGCTGTTGTTCGGCTGGTCAATATCAAAATCCAGACGGAAGTTGAAGTAGTGGTCATGGTTTGCCGCTACCAGATTGGGCGCGATCAACGTGCCATGGCGGGTATCCTGAGCAGCGGTCTCATCCTTCATGCTTTTCGATGCCACCCCCTTGACAGCGTCCAGGCCGGATGCACCCACCTTGATGTAAATATCACCATTCTGCTTGAAACGGTAATCAATCAGGTAATCGTAATTGCCCACCTCAGAAGCCGTCCGGATCACCAGTTCAGTCTCCGGGCGCCCCTCCGCCGGTACTGGCTGGTCCGGTGTCTGGGCAAACACCTCAAAATGCCGCCAGGCCGGATCACCGATATTGCGTTCAAAAATGCAGACTGCATCCGGAATTTCCAGCGGATTGCCATTATCGTCATGCAGCAGTGCCGGCAGGAAAGTGGCATGGGCCGGACAATCAATGCCTTTGCTGAGCGGCGTCAGGAACAGGCCGAAACCGTATTCACCACTGTCCATATAAGTCCGCCAGTACCAGCCGGCACCCGGGTCCATATAAGGTACAAACACTTCCGAGAGGTGCGCCTGATACAACACCGAGCGCCAGGTCTCGCCATCACGAGCCTGAATACCGGACAACACCATGCCGGGACGCTTGTCGATGCGGTAGTGCATCTTCCAGATATCCCAGCTGATTTCACTGCCGTCAATGCGGTAATTGGGGCCACCAGGCTGGCTCAGCGTAACCGGGTTGCCCTTTTCGCGCAGGGGAGCCCGTCTGGCCACCTCCGCTTCGGTATAGCCCCAGGCATCCTCCGGGCCGGGAACAGTACCTTCATCCACCACCCGGATCACCTTGCCGCCACTCAGGTCCACCACCGCAAACAGGCCCTCAATCGGCTTGGCGTAAAAATTGGAGCCGGTCGGGTTCAGGTAACAGGGTACCTTCATCAGACGCTTGCCGCTGGTTTCTTCATCAAAAAAGTTGCCCGCTGTCAGGGGCAGACAGAAGACATCGTCCGGTTTCAGCTCACGTTTTTCCAGTGCCTTGACCATGTCCTCCGACCCCAGCGCAACCGCCATAGCCTGCATGAATTCCGTCAGCAGAACCATGGGCTCGCCCGTAGCTCCGGCAACCGACTCCACCTTGCCCCGGGTCAGATTGACAACCGCTTCCTGAGTACCATCCTCATGGCTGAAATTTACCATGGCCTTGCGGTCGGGCCTGGCACCGGCAGCCAGCACTTCCGCCTTGGGCGGCTCCAGCAGTTCAATCAGCGGATAAAGGGTTTTGTCATCCGCCTGGCCGGCTGCTTTCAACAGCGCTGTAACCTGCCTGATCTCATCAGCACTCAGGCCATCCAACGGATGCGGTGCCGACCATACTGCACCACCTGCCAGCAGACTGCCAGCTGCCATCCACATTTTCCATGTCTGCATTCGCATGCGCTCTCCTCCTCAGAAACAGAACAACCCTGTCTGCAATTGACAAGTGTCCGCCCGATATTGTCCTACCAGCTCACACCCGGATAGGCCCGGTGTACTGACTGCATTTCACTTAAAATATGCCCCAGATTCTCGGTGTGATAACCGGTGCGGCCTCCCCGTACCACCCAGCTATCCTCAGGGACACGCAAGGTTGCCTCGGTCAGAATGGCCGAAACCTGCTTGAGCCAGGCTGGACGCAACGCGGCATTGTCCACCCCGATCCCGGCGTCAGCCAGCTGCTGCTCCAGCGCATCCAGCTCAAACAGCTCATGGGTATAGCCCCACAGCTCATCAATGGCGCGCACCATGCGGGCATGACTTTCATCGGTGCCATCGCCCAGACGCAAGGCCCATTCCCGGCTGCGACGCAGGTGATAACGGGTTTCCTTGGCCGCCTTGGCGGCAATCCCGGCCAGCGTGGCATCGGTTGACCGAAGCAGTTGCTCTAGGTACAGGCTGCTGAAAACATCCGTCAGCAACTGGCGGGCCATGGTGAAGGCGAAATCCCCCCGTGGCAGCTCATGAATCAGCAGGTTGCTGAACTGGCGGGCATCACGCAGGTAGGCGAAATCATCTTCGGTCCGGCCATCGGCGCTGAGTTCGGCGGCATAGCCATAAAACATGCGCGCCCGGCCAATGTAATCCAGCGCCACATTCTGCAGCGCCAGGTCTTCTTCCAGAAAGGGGGCCCGGCTGGTCCATTCGGAGAGGCGATGCCCCAGAATCAGTGCATCATCACCCAGCCTGACGGCATAGGCCTGCGTGGCCTGTCTCAAATCCTGATCAGTCATGGATCGCCTCACATGTTTTTAACGGCTTCCGGCAGCTGGTAGTAAGTGGCATGCCGGTACGGTTTGTCATCAGAGGGATCAAAGAAGCTTTCACTGTCATCCTCCTGGGATGCGCAGATGTCAGCCGAGCGCACCACCCAGATACTCACCCCTTCACTGCGGCGGGTATAGACATCCCGGGCATATTCCAGTGCCTGCTCATGATCCTCGGCATGCAGGCTGCCGACGTGCTTGTGGTCCAGACCACGCCGGGCGCGGACAAAAACCTCGAACAAATCCAGTTGGTCTTTCATCATGTCACCTTTGCGGTTCCCTGACGCCATCTTCAGGGTCAGGGAAGGGTTTTACAGTCAGTCTTTCAATCTCAATCAATCACCCCAGTCCATGCCGGCCCGGTGCCGGGAACGGCAGCCAGCAGGCAGATGGGTCACGCGGCCTGTTGGGCAGTCAGTGCCTTGCGTCTGGCCTTGTAGGCGCTCATGGCTTCACGCACCCAGGCCCCTTCTTCATGCGCCTGAATGTGATGTGCCAGCCGCTGGCGGTTGGCATGGCCGTTACCGTTGATGACGTTGTAGAACTCATCCCAGTCGATGTCGCCGGAATCGTAATGACCACGTTCGGCATTCCATTTCAGGTCCCTGTCCGGGTGTGTCAGCCCCAGCACCTTCACCTGCTCGGCAGTCTGGTCGATGAACTTCTGGCGCAGGTCGTCATTGGTTTCACGCTTGATCTTCCACTGCATGGAGCGGGCAGAGTGGGCGGATTCGGCATCGTGGGGGCCGAACATCATTAACGATGGCCAGTAAAAGCGGTTGAGTGCATCCTGGGCCATGGCCTGTTGTTCAGGGGAACCACTGGCCAGAACCAGCATGATTTCAAAACCCTGACGCTGGTGGAAACTCTCCTCCTTGCAGATGCGGATCATGGCACGTGAATACGGCCCATAGGAGGTGCGTTGCAGTGAGACCTGATTCACAATCGCGGCCCCGTCCACCAGCCAGCCGATAGCCCCGACATCGGCCCAGGTCTGGGCCGGGTAGTTGAAAATGGAGGCATATTTGGCAATACCCTGCTGCATGGCGGCCACCAGCTCCTCACGTGCCACCCCGAGCGTCTCACAGGCACTGTAAAGGTACAGGCCGTGTCCCCCTTCATCCTGCACTTTGGACAGCAGGATGGCCTTGCGCCGCAGCGAGGGTGCCCGGGTGATCCAGTTGCCTTCCGGCTGCATCCCGATCACTTCGGAGTGCGCATGCTGGGAAACCTGCCGGACCAGGTTCTTGCGATAGGCATCCGGCATCCAGTCTTTCGGCTCGATTTTTTCCTCAGCCTCGATTTTGCGCATGAAATTCTGTTCAGGCGTCATGTTCATGTTCCTCTGTTACTTTGCCACCAAGGTCAGCACATCATAATTGGCCACCACCGCCCCATCCTGGTTCACAATGGTGGTATCCCAGCGTACCTCACCGTAATCTTCGGTTTCACGGCGCACTTTGTGTTTGCAGGTAAACTGCACCTGCAGGGTGTCTCCGGCATAAACCGGGGCGGCAAAACGCAGGTGATCCAGACCGTAGTTGGCCAGTACCGGCCCCTCGTCCGGGTCCACAAACAGTCCGGCCGCCAGCGACACCAGAAAATAGCCATGCGCCACCCGCCCTTCAAAAAACGGATTACGCTTTGCCGCCGCCTCATCCATATGGGCATAGAAACGATCGCCACTCAATTCGGCAAACGCTTCAATATCCGCCAGGGTGATGGTGCGCTTGTCAGTGATCACCGCATCCCCGATCGCCAGCGCATCAAAACGTTTGCGAAACGGGTGCTCATCCACCAGCTGCCGGCTGGCACCCTGCATCCAGGTGCCGGTAATCGCGGTCAGCATGTCCGGTGAGCCCTGCAGGGCTGTGCGTTGCATGTAATGTTTCACACCCCGGATGCCTCCCAGCTCTTCCGAGCCACCGGCACGCCCCGGCCCCCCATGCACCAGATGCGCAAGCGGAGTGCCATGGCCGGTGGATTCTTTGGCACTGGCACTGTCGAGCACCAGCAGGCGGCCATGCCAGGGTGCCAGCCCCAGTGCCAGCGTCCGGGCGATATCGGGATCAGCCGTGACGATGGAGCCCGCCAGACTGCCCTTGCCCATGGCGGCCAGGGCAATGGCCTCTTCATCATCGGCGTAGGGTATCAGGGTGCTGACCGGGCCGAAGGCTTCCACCTCATGCACCGAGGCGCCGACCGATTCACGGCAGGCCAGCAGCATGGGGGCCATGAAAGCGCCGTTTTCAGCATCGGCATCCACCAGTGTCAGCCCTTCACCACTGAACAGCACCTCACTGTCAGCGCGCAGTTTGTCCACCTGTGCCAGCACATCAGCCCGCTGCTCCAGCCCCGCCAGTGCTCCCATGCGTACCGTGCTGTCATCCGGATTCCCGATCACCAGCCGGTCCAGACGGGCGGAAACGGCTTCCGCAACCGCCTCCAGCCGGTTGGCCGGCACAATGGCACGCCGGATCGCGGTACACTTCTGCCCGGCCTTGACGGTCATTTCACGCACCAGCTCTTTCACATACAGCTCGAACTCGGCACTGCCCGGTGCGACATCACGCCCGAGGATGGAGCAGTTCAGTGAGTCAGCCTCCATGGCGAAACGCACACTGTTCTGTACCACAGCCGGATGCTGCCTGAGCTTCTGGCCGGTCCAGGCTGAACCGGTAAAACCCACGGTATCCTGGCAGGTCAAATGATCCAGCAGATCACCGGTACTGCCACAGATGAGCTGCAACGACCCGGCTGGCAGCAGGCCGGACTCAATGATCAGCCGTACCAGCAGTTCGGTCAGGTAAGCGGTCTGACTGGCTGGTTTGACAATGCCCGGCATCCCGGCCAGAAACGCCGGAGCGAATTTCTCCAGCATGCCCCAGACCGGAAAATTGAAAGCATTGATCTGCACCGCTACCCCTTCCAGTGGCGTGTAGACATGCTGGGCGCTGAACTGGCCGGTTCTGGAAATCTGCTCCTGGGGGCCATCCAGCCAGATATTGCTGTTGGGCATTTCGCGCCGGCCCTTGCTGGCATAGACCAGCATGGTGCCGATACCGCCTTCAATATCAACCCAGGAATCAGTGCGGGTGGCACCGCTGGCCTTTGAGCACTCATACAGCACTTCCTTGCGCTCCAGCAGGTATTTGCCCAGTGCCTTGAGCATCAGGGCCCGCTGATGCGGGGTAGTCTGGCGCAGTGCGGTACCGCCCACACGCCGCCCCCAGGCCAGCATGTCGGCAAAATCCAGCCCCTGACTGCTGATTTCAGCTACGGGCGCTCCGGTGATGGCGTGGCGCAAAACCTGCCCGCCAGCAGCTGCCTGATGCCACTCACCGGCGGCATAACTTGAAAGTTTCATGAAATCCAAACTCCTGCCTCAGAATCCAGTCATCATAATATGACACAAAAAAACAGTCAAAAGAAAAATTCCTGTATCATATTGAAAAATGGAAGCAGCCCGAAATGAAAAAGCCTGCACCCACCCACCTACCCCTTACAGGCCAGTTGTGTCCCGGTGGCTTTTTGCTTATGGTGACAGGACTGAGCGAACCTGAGGAGTCACCATGCAAACTACAGTCAATCACGTGGCGCGTGACAATGAAGGCTACCTGCTGGACCCGGAGGACTGGAACGAGGAACTGGCCCGGGCACTGGCCGGGGAGCTGTCACTGGCACTGGATGAGGAGCGGCGTGAAATCGTTTTGTTCGTGCGCAATTATTACGAGGAAAATGCCTCTGTCCCCGAGGCACGTCGGGTTCTCAGGCACATGAAGCAGCAATGGGGAGAGGAAAAGGCCACCCGCAAATACCTTTATTCACTGTTTCCGGGCGGTTACGGCCAGCAGGCCTGCAAGATTGCCGGGATGCGCAAACCCCTGAAGCTGATGCTGGATGTCTGAACCCGCCTGGCAGATACGCCATGCCAACACCATTCTTTACTGCCGCCACTGGCAGCGGACCGTGTACTTCTACCGCGAACAGCTGGGTCTGCCGGTACAGACCGCCAGACACTGGTTTGTGGAATTCCGCCTGCATGACACCGCGACCCTGAGCGTGGCGGATGAGCAGCATGCCAGCATCAAAAGTGCAGGTGGACAGGGCCTGACCCTCAGCCTGAAAATCGATGACGTGGAAACCGTGCGGGCGGCGCTGCAGGCCGGCGGGCTGGACCCGACCCCGCTCAAGGCCCTCTGGGGTTCCAGGGTCTTTTATGTCTTCGACCCGGAAGGCAACCGTATCGAGTTCTGGAGCGAAGGCGGGTAATCCCCTGCCCCCGCCCCCTTAATCCATCCAGAATCGCCGCCGCGCCAGGCGGTAGCCATGTACCTGCAAGCGCCCCTGCTCAGGCACTGTCCCCAGTGTCAGACTCAAGGCACCATCCTGAGCAGTGTTATAAAGCCGGATATGGTGATCCCGATAACGCCGCAGAATGTCGGGGTGTGGGTGGCCATAACGGTTGGTGCGCCCGGCACTGATCAAGGCCACAGTGGGGCGTACCTGCCGGAGCAGGGCCGCCGTGGAAGAGGTCTTGCTGCCATGGTGCGGCACCAGCATCACATCGGCCTGCAACTGTGCCGGGGGGGTGGCCTGCAACAGGGCACGTTCCCCCCCGGCCTCGGTATCCGCCAGCAATAAGGCACTGTGCACGCCATTGCTGACGCGCAAGACACAGGAGCGCTCATTGTCAGCCCCGTCAGATGCCGGCACCAGAGGATACAGCACCTCGAACCGGACTCCGTCCCAGCGCCAGTGCTGGCCAGCCACGCATACCGATGCGAATCTGTCGCCGAATACCGCCGGATCAGAACCCAGCAGGCGTCCAGCCGGCATGGCATCCAGCAGACTCAGGGTACCGCCGCTGTGATCGGTATCGGCATGCGACACCATGAGCAGGTCCAGACGGGTCAGCCCCTGAGCCTGCAGCCATGGCAGCAATACCGCTGCCCCGGTATCAAAACGGTCGGAAAAACGTGCGCCGGTATCAAAGACCAGCACATGCTGCCGGGTCCGGACCACCGCAGCCAGACCCTGACCGACATCCAGCACCGTGAGCTGGAACGTCCCCGGTGGCAGTGCCGGCAAGGACCAGAATCCCAGCGGCAGCAGCAGTACCCCACCCAGCCAGCGGGCCGGAAAACCGGCAGGCAACAGCAGCAGGGTACTGCCACCCAGCGCCGCCAGCAGCCAGTACCAAGGTAGCTGTGGGAACGCAAAGGCCGCCCAGGGCAGCGCCGCCAGCCAGCCCAGCAGCTGCATCAATGCCTGCATCACGGTTGCCGCCTCCTGCCAGCACCAGCCCGTCAGGGCCGGTGACAGCGGCAGCAGCACCCCGCCCAGCAACAGGGCGGGCACCACCAGCAGGCTGACAACCGGAATGGCGATCAGGTTGGCCAGGGGAGATACCAGTGAAACCTGCCCGAAAAACAGGACCGTCACCGGCAACATGAACAACGACAGCCCCAGCTGCAGAAACAGCATACGGGGCTTGTGCGCCCTGATCCGCCGGCGGCTGAGCCCATACAGCAGCGCCACACAACCGAAAGACAGCCAGAATCCGGAGCTCAGGCTGGCCAGCGGGTCGACCAGAATCACCGCCAGCAAAGCCAGCACGTAAATCCGGGAAAATGCCAGGGGCTGCCGCCACAGCCACCCGCCCAGCAAAACCAGTACCATCACCAGCGCCCGCACTGTCGGCAGGCTGAAACCGGCCAGGGCGGCATACAAGCAGGCACAACCCCCGCCACAGGCCATGGCGGCCAGTGCACGTGGGCAGTAAAGCCCCAGGCCCGGAAACAGCTGCCACAACAGCCAGACCGGGATCAGGCCCAGACCCACTGCCAGCCCGATATGCAGCCCGGAAATGGCCAGCAGGTGGCTGGTGCCGGTACGGCGCAGCACCTCCCAGACTTCGGCATCCACAGCCGCACGGTCCGCAACCCCCAATCCCTGCAGCAGGGCGGTGGCCTGACCGGCAGGAGCCAGCTCCCCGAGGGTATCCCGCAGGGACTGCCGCCAGCGTGCCAGACTGAAAGGGGAAGCAGCGGCCAGACGCCGGTTGTGATCCGAACGCCGGACATAACCGCTGCCATCCTGTCCCTCAAGCAACATCCAGCGCTCATAATCAAAACCGCCGGGGTTCATGAAACCCGTGGGACGGAAAGCCCGGATCAACAGTTGCCAGCGTTCACCGCTATAAAAATCAGCAGGATGGCCATGATACCAGCTTAATCTGAGCTTTCCTTGCCATGACACGGATTTTGGGTCAGTATTGCCAGCGTTTGCAGGCAGGAGAGACGAGCGATCAATGGCCAGTGTAAAGCGCAACCGTTCACCCTGCATTTCAGGAAGCTCCTGAATAATGCCCTCTACCAGCAGGTCCCTGCCCTCCCACTCCGGTGGCAAGCGGTTGTCAATGCGCACCTGGGCGACTGCCAGCGCGTATGACAGTCCGGCCAGCAGCATCCATGGCAACAGGACAGGGCCGCGCCAGTCTGGCCTGAGTAACGCGACTCCGGATGCCAAAAGCCCGATGAATAAAACCGGCAGAATCCAACCCCAACCCGGTAATTCGGTGAAGCAAGACAGGAACCCGGTTCCCGCACAGAAGCTCAAAGTCAGAGAACGCATGTTGTTTAACCGGTGGCTGATAACCACTCCCTGTTTTTCTTGATGAAATCATGCCAAAACGTTTTTTCAAACAGTTTTCGCCCAACCCGGAACAGATCAAGAGCAACCGGCTGCTGAGCTGCCTGGGCAAAACCCTGCTCATTCCCTCGCTGTGGCACTTCAACCGCCGTTCCGTTTCCGGTGCCTTCGGCATCGGCTGCTTCTGCATGTGGATACCCCTGCCCACCCAGAGCATCATTGCCGCCCTGTGCGCCATTCTGTTACGCTGCAACCTGCCCCTGTCGGTGGCGCTGGTCTACATCACCAACCCGATCACCATTCCGCCCCTGTTTTATTATGCCTACCGTCTGGGAGGCTGGTTGCTGAATGAACCGCCGGTTGACTTTCAGCTCAGCCTGGAAGGGTTGAAAAACATCATGGCCCAGATCTGGGAACCCCTGCTGCTGGGATGCGGCATCATGGCCGTGGTTTCAGGCCTTCTGGGCTATTACGGCATTCACCTGTTCTGGCGCCTGCACCTCCGTCGCCGGATTCAGGAACGACGCCAGCGTCAGCACGAAAAAAAACGCCGGGCACTGGAAAACACCTTTGCCGGTGCCGGAGCCGGCCCGCACAGGACGCAACCACAGAAGCCGCCGGAAACCGCTGAACCGGCACCACGGAATTAAAGCCGTGGCTTGAGGTTCGCCGGCAGTGGAAAATCCACCGGATCCGCACCAGGCTGCACGGGAATGGCTGATGCACCTCGGGGTGAAGCATTCCCGCCTTGCCCGCCTGCCGGGTGGCCATACCAGCCACGTGTTTCGGGTCGAACAACAGGCGCCTCCCCGACGTTCAGTATTGCGCATGGCCAATCACGACCTGGCTCCGGCCCTGTGTCCGCTGGCCAGCCATCCACGGCAGGTGATCGCCCGACACCATGATGCCGCCGCCCTCGGACTGGCCCCGGCGCTGCTGGCATCGGATGACGTTGCGGGGATCATGTGGATCGCTTGGGGCGGGCGGGCACGTCAGCTCACTCCGCCAGCCATGGCACAGCTGCAGCCCCTGCTCACACACCTGCACCAAAGCGGTCTGGCATGGCCGGAACCGGCCCCGGACCCGGCGGGGCTGCACCTGTTGCAACAGCAGCTCGGGCAAACCTCCCTGCCCCCGGCCTGGCGGGAAACACTGGCGGAACCACTGCTGGTACAGGGCTTTGCACGGGGTTATGACGGCTGGCCGCTGCGTCCCGTGCACAGCGACCTGAATCCCGGCAACTGCCTGCATGATGGCAGGCGCTGGTGGCTGATCGACTGGGACTATGCCGGCATGCGCGCCAGCGCCTGGGATTATGCCAGCCTGATCGTGGAGCAGGGCTGGCATCCACGGCAGATCAGTCCGCCAGCCGGACTGGCAGCGGCTGATCTGGACTGGTTCTGTGCCTGCTTTGCCCTGCTGAGTGCACTTTGGCATATCGAACGCGGCAGCGGTCAGGCTGGCCCGAAACTGGCACTGGCCCGGACCCTGCTGGGCTGAATTTCGGCTGTCCTGCCTGCCCGACTGGGTTATCATCCGCTCATTTCCTCCATCAGGCCCGATGCATGAGCCAAGAATCACCATACGTGCCGGCAGCCCGGACTGCCGCCGAAGAAGCCGCCGACCTGCGTGCGGCCCTGAATTACCACAGTCACCGCTATTACGTGCTGGATGACCCGGAGATTCCGGATGCGGAATATGACCGGCTGTTCCGGCGCCTGCAGACGCTGGAGGCAGAGCACCCGGCCCTGCTCACTCCGGATTCACCGACCCGGCGTGTGGGGGGAACGGCACTGGAAGCATTTGCCGAAGTGCGTCACGTCGTCCCCATGCTGTCACTGGCCAATGCCTTCAGTGACGAGGAGCTGGAAGCCTTTGAAAAACGGATTCAGGACCGCCTCAAACTGCCGGGCGATACCGGTATCGAGTTTGTGGCCGAGCCCAAGCTTGACGGGCTGGCCATGAGTCTGACCTATCAGGACGGGATACTGGTACGGGCGGCAACACGGGGGGACGGTGAGACCGGCGAGGATGTCACTGCCAATGTGCGCACCATTCCCTCCATTCCGTTACAGCTGCAGGGAACGGGCTGGCCGGCACTGCTGGAGGTGCGGGGCGAGGTCTACATGCCGAAAGCCGGTTTCGAGACCCTTAACCAGCGCATGCGGGATCAGGGGACGAAAACCTATGTCAATCCGCGCAATGCGGCTGCGGGCAGCCTGCGCCAGCTGGATCCGCGACTCACCGCACAGCGGCCACTGGCCTTTTATGCCTACAGCCTGGCCCGGCCTGAAGGGGTTGAGCTGGCTCCCACCCATCGGGCGATCCTGACACAACTGGCAGCCTGGGGCATGCGTATCAATCCCGAAATTGCGGTGGTACAGGGCGCTGCCGGGTGTCTGGACTATTACCGCCGCATCGGGGCCGGACGCGCAAGCCTGGCCTATGACATTGACGGTGTGGTGTACAAGGTCAACGATCTGGCCCTGCAGCAGGCGCTGGGGTTTGTCAGCCGTGCCCCCCGCTGGGCCATTGCGCACAAGTTCCCGGCTCAGGAGGAAATCACCCGTCTGCTGGCTGTGGAGTTTCAGGTCGGGCGCACCGGCGCGCTGACACCGGTGGCGCGGCTGGAGCCGGTGTTTGTGGGCGGGGTCACGGTCAGTAATGCCACCCTGCACAATATGGACGAAATCGAGCGCAAGGATATTCACATCGGAGACAGCGTGATTGTGCGCCGGGCCGGAGACGTGATTCCGGAAGTGGCGCGGGTGATTCCGGAGCGGCGGCCACAGGATGCACGTCCGGTGCACATGCCGGAACGCTGCCCGGTGTGTGATTCCGATGTGGTGCGCCCGGAAGGTGAAGCCGTGGCACGCTGTTCCGGCGGCCTTTACTGCCCGGCCCAGGTCAAGGAGGCCATCAAGCATTTTGCTTCACGGAAAGCCCTCAATATTGACGGGTTGGGCGACAAGCTGGTAGAACAGCTGTTTGAAAACGGACTGATCCGTCATGTGGATGACCTGTACCGCCTGCAGCTGGCAGCGGTGGCCGCACTGGAGCGCATGGGCGAAAAATCGGCACAGAACCTGCTGGAAGCCCTGGAAAAAAGCAAAGCCACCACCCTGGAACGGTTTGTTTTTGCGTTGGGGATCCGTGATGTGGGTGAGGCGACCGCCAGAACGCTGGCACGTCATTTCGGTACCCTGAAGGCGCTGATGGACGCCGATCCGTCAGCACTGGAACAGGTGCCGGATGTGGGGCCGGTTGTCGCCGCCAGCCTTGCAACCTTTTTTCAGGAAGCACATAACCGCGACACCATCGACAGGCTGTGTGCGCTGGGACTGCACTGGCAGGATTATGAGCCCAGTGCGCCTGAAGTGCTGCCCCTGAGCGGAAAGACCTATGTCATTACCGGCACCCTGAATCGTTCCCGTGATGCCATCAAGGCCGATCTGGAAGCCCTTGGTGCCAAAGTGGCCGGCAGTGTCTCGAAAAAGACCACGGCCCTGATTGCCGGAGCGAATGCCGGCTCCAAGCTGGAAAAGGCGGAGCGTCTGGGGATCCCGGTGTTAACCGGAACCGCGCCCGATCAGGACGGCTTACTGGCTGAGCTGCTGCAGCTGCAGGCACCGTGAGACGGTTGCGGACACATCGCAAATTCCGCACCTGGCCCAAACACGCGCCGGATGCGGAATCAAAAGCGCCTTATCTGGCGACTTTTTCACAGTCAGCGATCAGGTCATCAAGCGCCTTGACGCTGGACCTGGCTTCTGCCTTGATTTCACGCAGAAACTCAAGCTCGCTCTTGTTGGCACTGCCATCGGCCAGGATGATGGCCCGCAGGATATCGACTTCCTTGATGCTGATGTGCCCGTCACCCAGGGCACAGACTTTTGCGACTTGACGCCATTCGGCCATAAAACGACTCCTGTATTTTCATATTGTTACATGAGGTGAGCGGCCATTTGACCCGCCCGCTGCCATTATGGGTGCTTGGAGCACACGAAACAACCACCTCAGTCCAGCAATCGGGGCTGGCCGGTATTTTCCAGTACACTGAACCACAACTCCCCGTGCGGATTGACCTGACTGGTGCGCCCCTTGAGAGCCTGCATCGGAATGTGCACCAGACGCCCGTTCCAGTTGCCGATCAGCAGGCCACCCTTGCCGGCCATGGCGGCATGCACGGCGGCACGTGCCAGCTGGTCACAATACAGCTGGTCGGAGGCATTCGGGGCGGCAGCGCGGATCAGGTAGCTGGGCTCGATGTATTTCATGGCACAACGCAGGTTCCGGCTGTGGAAGTGCTCGGTGATGCGCTGCTTCAGGCAGGCCCCGATGTCCCCGAGGTGCGGGTTCCCGGATGCGTCAGTGCCCTGACCGGCCACCAGGTGCTGACCGGCACCTTCCGCCACCACCACCACGGCATGGTTACGTTCATGCAGACGCTTTTCCAGCAGGGCCAGCAGGCCGTTGGGGCCCTCAAGCTGGAACGGAACCTCCGGAATCAGGCAGGCATTGGCATTGCCGGATGCGACACAGGCGGTGGCGGCAATGAAACCGGCGGCCCGCCCCATGAGCTTCACCAGCCCGATACCGTGCGGCATGCCGTTGGCCTCCACCTCGGCGGCATTGATGGCCTTGACCGCCTCGGCCACGGCGGTATCAAACCCGAAGGTACGCCGCACCCAGGGAATGTCGTTGTCGATGGTTTTGGGGATGCCGACCACGGCGATCTGCAGCCGGCGGCGGCGGATTTCCTCCCACAGTGCCGTACCGCCACGCATGCTGCCGTCGCCACCGATCACAAACAGCATGTCAATGCCACGTCGCTCCAGGTTGTCGACCAGCTCCGCCGTGGGCGGGGTACCGCGTGAAGAGCCGAGTATGGTCCCGCCCCTGCCGTTGATGGCGGAGACCCGTGCCGGTGTCAGCATGATGGACTCCTGAGCGGCATTTCCCAGCCCCTGATAACCGAAACGGATACCGAGCACCTGCCGGCAGTCATACAGGTACCAGAGCTGCATCACCAGCCCGCGGATCACGGCATTGAGGCCGGGACAGAGGCCGCCACAGGTGACAATGGCGGCCCGTACCCTGCCGGTATCGAAAAACACCTGCGCGCGCGGCCCGGCCAGCTCCATCGTCGCTGCTGCCGCAGGTGCATGATCAGGCTCGATGCGGCAGTCGAACTCCGGCTGTACCAGCAGGCATTCATTATCGCTGCGGTAACGCACCTCCATGATGCGCTGCAACGGGCTGGGGAAACGCCGTTCCCCCAGCTGTTCAATACTGAAATCCGGCTCCGGCAGTCCTTCTGCTTCCATGATGTCCTCCGTTCAGGGGTAACGCAGCATCAGGCCACGGCCATCAGGTTGCGGGTCCGTTCCGGCCAGACCGCGCCAGCCATGGCGGGTATCGGGCTGGTCAAAGGCGTTCAGCACCCGCTCCGGGTAATTGCAGAACACCCCGTCCACCGCCAGGGCAGCCATCCGCGCCAGTTCGTCCACCTCATTTACGGTATAGGCACAGACCAGCAGCCCGCGTGCATGTGCATCTTCGACAAACCGCCGGTCCAGCATGTCATGGCCGGGGTTGACCGTCACTGCCTTGAGGTCCGAGGCAAAACGCGCATCATCCAGCGGCAGGCCGTAACACAGGGCGCCCAGTGCCAGTTCCGGGTCCAGCATGGCAGCCTGCTGCAGCTCACGGTGATTGAAGGAGGAAAGCAGGAACTGCGACTTGTGCCAGCGGCAGCCGGGCTGTGCCAGTAACGCCTGCAGGAAGGCAGTGACCGGGGCGGCGGTACCTGCGCCCTTGAGCTCGATGTTCAGCAATGACCGCCCGGCAATCAGCTCACACACCTCGGCCAGGGTCGGAATCCGCTCCCCCTCCCCGGCGTCCAGTGCACGCAGCCCGGACAGTGCCTGATCCTGCAGCCGGCCCCGGCCATTGGTGGTGCGCTCCAGACGGTCATCGTGAAAGACCAGCAGCTCCCCGTCCACGGCATACACATCCAGCTCAATGGCCGGCGCACCGAGTTCCAGAGCCTTGCGGAAAGCGGCCAGGGTATTCTCCGGGGCATGCCCCATGGCTCCCCGGTGCGCGATGCAGAGTAGCGAAGGCATGGTCGGTTTCTCCTTGTTACCCGAAGACGTGCTGCAACCGTTCCAGCGCATCTTCCACCCGGCTTTTCGGGGTCGCGAAATTGAAACGCAGGCAGTTTTCGCCCCCGCTGCCGAAGGTGCTGCCGTGGCTGGCGGCGATACCGGCCTCCTGCTGCACCTTATGCTGCACCTGGGCCGGAGTGAGACCGGTGCCGCTAAAGTCGACCCAGGCCAGATAGGTGGCAGCCATTGCCATGGAGCGGAATCCCGGTACGGCGTTGATACCGGCATCGAACAGACGCCGGTTGGCATCCAGATACGGAATCAGGGCTTCCAGCCACGCTTCACCCTGCTGGTAGGCCGCCGTGGCCATCAGTACCCCAAAGCGGTTGGGCGAAGTGCCGGAAGCCAGATGGGCTACCTTGAAGCGTGTCAGCAACGCCGGATTTTCAATGATCACGTTACCGGTCAGGCCGCCGGCGATATTGAAGGTCTTGGTGGTGGCCGTGAGCATCACCAGCTGCGCCCGGATGGCAGGGTCCGCCAGTGCCATCGGAATGTGTTTGTGGCCGGGATAAACCAGATCATGGTGAATTTCATCGGAGACCAGCAGCAGCTCATGGGCCACACAGAAATCCGCCAGCTGTTTGAGTTCCTCCCGGCTCCAGACCCGTCCGCCCGGATTGTGTGGTGAACACAGGATCACCATTTTTTCGTGACCACGCAGCCGGGCCGCCAGTGTTTCCAGGTCCATTTCATAACGCCCGTTGCGGTGCACCAGCGGTGATTCCACCACTTCACGCCGGTTGGCACGGATGGTGCGGGCAAAGGCATGATAGACCGGTGTGAACAGGATCACACCATCGCCTTCAGCCGTGAAGGCCTGCAGGCACAGGGCGGTACCGGCCACCAGCCCGTGCACGGTCATGATCCAGTCCGGGTCCACTGACCAGCCATGGCGGCGCTGCATCCAGCTGCTGATGGCGGCCTTGTGCGCGCTTTCATCCCCGAAATAGCCATGCACCCCGTGCGCCACCGCCTGTGCCAGGGCCTCGTTCACGGCCGGTGGCGGTCTGAAGTCCATGTCGGCCACCCACATGGCCAGACCGCTGTCCGGCGAGACGCCATACAAAGGCTCCAGCAGGTCCCACTTCAGGGAGTGGGTATGGCGGCGGTCGATCAGTTCATTGAAATCCATGGCAGTACCTTGCAGGCGGGAAAAACAGTGCCGTCAAGTTACCGCAAGCCTGCGGCACTTGGCAAGGCAGGCAGGGTACTTACCCCGGTACCCGTGCTGCCGCCCACGCCCCGCTGACCAGCAGCTCCCCCACAACCTCCTTCAGCACCCCGGACACCACTGCCTGCACCCGCGTCACCGGGCGGTTGCTCACGTGCATCAGCCAGGCGCCGCGCCACAGACCCGGTGCACTGATGCGGCGGGCCAGCAACCGCCCCTCCCCGACCTCCTGTGCCACCGCATGCCGTGGCAGGATGGAGGCCCCGTAACCTGCGGCCACCAGCCGCTTGATACTGCGGTAGGAGTCGATTTCCAGCGCAATGGGTGGACGAATGTCCAGCGGCTGCAACACCGCATCAATGGTCATGCGCAAACCGTGTTCAGGACTCGGCAGCACCAGTGCCACATCCGCCAGCGCCGCCAGCGGCATCTCCGCCCGGTTTGCGGCCCCCGGCGGAAACACAAGCACCAGCTCCTCCTCCAGCAGCTGCTCCGCCACCATGCCCGGCTGTGCGGGACGGGTGTAAAGCACCGCCAGATCCACCCGCCCCTCAGCCAGCCATTGCGCCACAAAGCCGCTCATGGCCTCGGCAATGTTCAGGGTGATGCGCGGGTAACGCTGCCGGAGCCGCTGGATCAGCGGCAGGGTGATGATATCGCCGATGGTACCGGGCAGCCCGATGCGCAGCTGCCCGGACGGATCATTTTCCAGGTTGCGGATTTCGTCTTCCGTGCGTGCCATCTCATTCAGGATCAGGCGCGCACGCCGGGTCAGCAGCTCCCCCGCCTCCGTAGGCCGCACCCCGGTGGAGCCACGAAACAGCAGCCGGGCTCCCAGGTGCTCTTCCATATTGCGCAGGTGAAAAGACAGTGCCGGCTGGGCCACGTGCAGGGTTTCCGAAGCCCTGGTGAGCGAGCCCTGCTCAACGATTTCAAGAAAATAGCGTAACTGTCGAAGGTCCATATCCCGATAATATATAACTTCTATATGGTGCTTAGTCAAAACATATATTTGATTAATATCATCAGACAGAATTTAATAGGCACTGTTCGATTCCACCCCCGGACGAGAGGAGCCCGACCGATGCAGAACCCTGCCGAAGACCGTTATCAGGACATCCGTGATGCCATCCGCGCCCTGTGCGCCAGTTTCCCCCCCGAATACCACCGCAAGATTGATGAGGCCCGTGCCTACCCGGAAACCTTTGTCGATGCCCTGACACAGGCGGGCTGGATGGCCGCCCTGATCCCGGAACAATACGGTGGTTCCGGACTGGGGCTGGCGGAAGCCTCGGTGATCATGGAGGAAATCAACCGGGCCGGTGGCAACTCCGGTGCCTGCCATGGCCAGATGTACAACATGAACACCCTGGTCCGGCATGGCAGCGAAGCACAGCGCCAGACCTACCTGCCCAGAATCGCCACCGGTGAGTTGCGGCTGCAGTCCATGGCCGTCACCGAACCCACAACCGGCACGGATACCACCCGAATCAAGACCACCGCCGTCAAAAAGGGCGATCGCTATGTGATCAATGGCCAGAAAGTCTGGATCAGCCGGGTCCAGCATTCTGATCTGATGATCCTGCTGGCACGCACCACGCCCCTGAGTGAGGTCAAGAAGAAATCCGAAGGCCTGTCCATCTTTCTGGTCGACATCAAAGCCGCCATGCAAAAAGGCATGACCGTGCAGCCGATCCTGAACATGGTCAATCATGAAACCAACGAACTGTTTTTTGACGACCTGGAAATTCCGGAGGAAAACCTGATCGGTACGGAAGGTCAGGGGTTTAAATACATCCTGACCGGCCTGAACGCCGAGCGCACCCTGATTGCCGCAGAATGCATCGGGGACGGTTACTGGTTCACTGATAAAGTGAGCAATTACGTGCGGGAGCGTCAGGTGTTCGGGCGTCCGATCGGCCAGAATCAGGGGGTGCAGTTTCCGATTGCCGAAGCCTTTATTGAAATTGAAGCCGCCAACCTGATGCGCTACGAAGCCTGTCGCCGCTACGATGCCGGACAGGACTGCGGGGCACAGGCCAACATGGCGAAGTACCTGGCCGCCAAAGCCAGCTGGGAAGCCGCCAATGCCTGCCTGCAGTTTCACGGGGGGTTCGGCTTTGCCGCCGAATACGATGTCGAGCGTAAATTCCGTGAAACCCGCCTGTATCAGGTGGCTCCGATTTCGACCAACCTGATCCTGAGCTATGTGGCCGAGCATGTGCTTGAACTGCCGAGGTCCTTCTGATGATCACCGCAGATCCACTCCCGCTGGCCGGGCTTGAGGTGGTGGCGGTGGAACAGGCGGTGGCAGCACCGTTTGCCACCGCACGGCTGGCGGATGCCGGTGCCCGTGTCATCAAGGTCGAACGTCCGGAAGGGGATTTCGCCCGTGGCTATGATACGGTGGCCGCCGGACAGAGCAGCTACTTTGTATGGCTCAACCGGGGCAAGGATACCGTGACCCTGGACCTGCAGCGCCCCGGTGGTCAGCAGGCACTGGCTGAGCTGCTGGCCAGTGCCGATGTGCTGGTCCAGAACCTCAAACCCGGCGCCCTGGCCCGGCTGGGTTTTGACAATGCCCGGCTGGAACGGGACTTTCCGCGCCTGATCAGCTGCAGCATCAGCGGCTATGGCGACAGCGGCCCGCTGACCGACCGTAAAGCCTATGACCTGCTGGTACAGGCTGAATCCGGCCTGTGCTCCATCACCGGCGGCCCGGAACAGGCAGCCCGTGTCGGTATCTCCATTGTTGATATTGCCACCGGTGCCACAGCCCATGCGGCGATTCTGGAGGCGCTGATCCGGCGCGGCATCACCGGGCGGGGCGCACGGATCAGCGTGTCGATGTTCGATGTGATGGCGGACTGGCTGACGGTTCCCCTGCTGAACCACGAAGGCGGTCAGTCACCACAGCGCATCGGTCTGGCACACCCGTCCATTGCCCCTTACGGGGTGTTCTACAGCCGGGACCGGCGTCCGATCCTGATTTCCGTGCAGAGCGACCGCGAATGGGTGGCCCTGTGCCAAACATTTCTTGGTGATGCCGCGCTGGGCACCGACCCGCGTTTTGCTACCAATGTCGCCAGAGTCACTAACCGGGCCGCCACCGATGCCCTGCTTCAGGCCCGCTTTGCCGATCTGGACGCCGAAACCGCCATTGCCACCCTGCTGCAGGCCAATATCGCCCTTGCCGCCGTGAATGACATGGAGGGCCTGTCCCGTCATCCCCAGCTGCGCCGCATCACGGTTGACACACCGAACGGCCCGGTCTCGCTGCCCGCCCCGGCAGCAGTTTTCGCCGGTGAGGAGCGCCACTACGGTGCCGTGCCGGCCCTGAAACCTTTCCAAGGAGCCTGACATGTCGACAACACTGGATATTGCACACCTCAAAAGCTGGGCAGGACGCACCGAAACCGCCTCCCAGTCACTGTCACCCGAGCGGGTACGCCAGTTCAACGCCACTTTTGACCGTGAGTCAGACCTGAGCCCCGGTACCGAGGCACCACTGCTGATTCACCTGTGTCTGGCCCAGCCGGCGGCGGCAACCGCAAGCCTGGGGGAGGACGGGCACCCGGCCCGCGGGGGCTTTCTGCCGCCGGTTCCCCTGCCACGGCGCATGTGGGCCGGTGGAGAACTGGTGTTTCATGCTGCCATCCGCATCGGTGAAACCGTCACCCGCACCTCAACCATCCGCGATGTCAGCCTCAAACAGGGACGCAGCGGCACGCTGTGCTTTGTCACCGTCGACCATGCCATCAGCAGCAATGGACGCCTGGCCGTGAGCGAGCGGCAGGACATCGTGTACCGGGCCGCCCAGGACAGTGCACCGGCAGCCGGCCACACCGGCAGCGCCAACCCCGCACCGACGGGTACTCACCACCGCCGCATCACCCCGACACCGGCCTACCTGTTCCGCTACTCGGCCCTGACCTTCAACGGGCACCGCATTCATTACGATGCACCTTACGCCCGTGAGGTTGAAGGCTACCCCGGACTGGTGGTCCACGGCCCTTTACAGGCCACCTTACTGTTGCAGTATGCCGCTGATCTTCAGGGCCGGACCCCGGCCCGCTTCAGCTTTCGCAGCTTGTCCCCCCTGTTCAATACCCGGGATTTCAGCATTCATGCCACACCCGATGGCGACCATCTGAAACTCTGGAGCGCTTGTGAAGGGGGGCCGGTTGCCATGGAGGCCCGGGCAACATGGTAAGGTCAACCCTGCATACCCTGCGCGCACCGCTGTTTGTTCCGGGGAATCGCCCGGAACGCTTTGCCAAGGCCGCCGCCTCCGGGGCTGATGGCATGATTCTGGACCTGGAAGATGCGGTGGCGGCAGAGGCCAAAACAGCCGCACGGACAGCTCTGCGCTGTGACTTCACCGCCCTGCCGGTCATGGTGCGCATCAATGCGGTCCAGACCCCCTGGCACGCTGCCGATCTGCTGGCAGTACGCCAGCTGCCGGTGGCGGCGGTGATGCTGCCCAAAGCAGAACAACCTGAAGCGGTGGCAGCAGTGGTGGCCGCCCTGGAGGGGCATGCACCGGTTGTGGCCCTGATTGAAAGTGCCGCTGGTCTGGCGCATGCCCGTGCCATTGCCGCCCTGCCGGGGGTTGAGCGGCTGGCCTTCGGCTCGGTGGATTTCTGTGCTGATCTCGGTTGTGCCCACCAGTATGCGGTTCTGTTACCCGCCCGTTTCGAGCTGGTGCTGGCCTCCCGGCTGGCAGGCATTGCCGCTCCGCTGGATGGCGTCACGACCCGGCTGGATGATCCGGCCATTACACAGGCCGATGCCCGTCAGGCGCGTGATCTCGGCATGAGTGGCAAACTCTGCATTCACCCGCGCCAGATTGTGGCCGTGCAGGCGGCTTTCGCGCCCGATGCGGCAGAAATCGACTGGGCACAACGGGTGCTGGCCAGTGGCGACGGTGCCGTGGCGGTGGATGGCGCCATGGTGGATGAGCCGGTCCGGATACGGGCACGGGCGATTCTCGCCGCCCTGCCGGACAGCGGTACCGCGTGAATCATGGCATCAGGGCCGCATGACGCCTGGCTCCCGGTACCGGCAGGTGTTTTCAGCCCCGGAACAGGTCCATGGGCGGAGTATCCAGCAGACCCCGCAGATTGAACCAGGCTGCAGCCCCGACCAGCAGGGCACCGGATACGGTTCCCGCCAGCAGCAGCAGGGGATTGAGACGCACATCCAGACTGAACAGGTAGATGCCGGCCAGATTGCTGCCCAGCATGGCCAGCAGGCCGGCCAGCAGACCGGCCAACCCGCCCAGCAGCAGAAATTCCAGCCAGATGCGCCGCTGCAGCAGGCGATGACCGGCTCCCAGCGATTTCAGCACGGCCAGCTCCCGGCGCCGCTCCGGGCGCTGGGACTGCAGGGCGGCAAACAGTACCACCACCCCGGCCACCAGCGTGAACAGGAAAATGCCCTGCACCGCAAAGGTGGCCTGCCCCACCAGCTCGCGCACCTGGGCCAGAATGGCACCGGTATCAATCACCGTGACGCCGGGAAATCCCCGGACCAGCTGCGAAACAATATCCTCCTGCCCCGGCGGTATGTACAGGCTGGTGATAAAGGTACGCGGCATGCGTTCCAGCGCCCCACCGGAAGCCGCCACAAAGAAGTTGGGTTCCATGCTGTCCCAGCGCACCTCGCGGATACTGGTCACCGGCTCCTCAAACACCTGTCCGGCCACATCGAAGGTGAGACGGTCCCCGAGCCTGAAGCGCAGTGATTCCGCGATCCCCTCCTCAACCGTCAGGCCGGGGGTACCGGGCTGCGGGAACCACGCCCCGGCCAGCAGGCGGTTGCTGGCCGGCAGGGTGACCAGCTCGGAAAGGTTGAACTCACGTTCCAGCAGGCGTCTGGAACGCGGGTCGGCATACTGTTCTACCGTCACCGGTTCGCCGTTGATCCGGGTCAGGCGTCCCCGGATCATGGGAAACAGGTTGGCCTTCAAGCTTTTTTCCGCCAGAAAGCGTTCCAGTTCCGCCCGTTCTTCCGGCTGTATGTTGATCAGAAAATAATTGGGGGCATCCACCGGCAGACTGTCCTGCCAGCGTCCGACCAGATCGGTGCGCAGGCTGGCCAGCAGCAGCAGGGTGAACAGGCCGGTGGCAAAGACCACCACCAGCAGGCTGGAACGACGCGAATGCCGCAGGGGTGCCAGCCATTCCCAGCCCGGACGCAGCCCCAGTCGCAGCAGCCCCGCCAGCGCCAGCCGGGTCACACCCCAGAATGCCAGCAGCCCCGCCAGCAGCCCCAGAAACAGCCACAGTGCCAGTTTCAACTCGCCAGCCTGCAGCCACAGCAGAATGAAAACAGCCGGCAGGATGCAGAGTGCCAGCAGCCATCCCAGTGGATGACGGGGATGCAGGTTGCCCCGCAGAATCTGCATAGCTGGTGTGTCCATCAGATTGAAAAGGTAGGGCAGGGAAAATCCTGTCACCATCACCAGTGCCGTCAATAGCGCCACCAGCAAGGGTTGCCAGTGCGCCGGTGGCAGCTCAATGCCGGCAAAGGAACCCAGCCAGCCGCCCACCAGCCACTGCAGCCCATAGCCCAGCAACGCCCCGGCCCCGGCTGCCAGCAGCGCCAGCCCCCAGAGGCTGGTCAGGTAATCGCGCAGAATGGTCCGCCGCTGCAGACCGAAAGCCTTCAATACGGCCACGGTCGGGGTTTCATGCCGGATCAGGCTGGCAGCCGTCAGGGCAATCGCCGCCCCGGCCAGTACCACACTGAACAGGGCCGCCAGTCCCAGAAAGCGGTTGGCGCGCTCATAGGACTGGCGGATGGTCGGCGCACCATCGGCCAGTGAACGAATGCGCTCGGTGGTTTCCAGCCGCGGGGCCAGACGCGTACGCAGGGCATCAATCCGGGCCGGCGGGCCGGCAAACATGAGCTGGAAACGCGCCCGGCTGGCCGGAGACAGCAGCCCGGTCGATTCCAGATCCGCCAGCGGCATGATCAGCGCCGGTGCCAGCTCAAACAGTGAATCACCGGCGACCGGATCACGCACCAGTACCTGACGCAGCATGAATGTCCGCTGGCCCAGCTGGATGGTATCACCCGGCCTGACCCCCAGCTCGGTGAACAGGCGCTGGCCCGCCCACACTTCACCGGCGCGGAGTTCGCTGCGCGCCATCGCCCGTGCCGGCGCACCGGGACTGTCGGCAACTTCAAACTGCCCCCGCAGCGGGTAAGCATCGGAAACGGCATCCACCGCCACCAGCTGGAATCTGTCACCTACCGCCACCATGCTGCGGAAATGGATGGATTCGGCCTGATGCAACTGCAGGCTTTCAGCCTCGGCCCGGTAATCCGGAGAAAACGGGCGGGCGGACTCCAGCACCAGATCCCCGCCCAGCATCTGGCTGGCCTGACTCAGCATGGCCTGCTCCACCCGGCTGGTGAAAAAACCGACCGATGCTACCGCCATGGCTGAAACCAGCAGCGCCAGAAACAGCAGTTTCATTTCCGGCAGTCGCCAACGCCGCCGCCACTGGGTCAGTGCCGTTCCCAACCCGCCCCCGCTCATGGCTGCACCGCCTCAAGCCGGCCATCCACCAGCCGGTACCAGTGCTCGCAGCGGGCCGCCAGCGTCTCGTCATGGGTCACCAGCACCAGGCTGGTCTGATAGTCATGCTGCAGGGCAAACAGGCGCTCAACCACTTCATGCCCGGTGGCCCGGTCCAGGTTGCCGGTGGGCTCATCAGCGAACAGCAGCCCCGGACGGATCACAAACGCACGTGCCAGCGCCACCCGTTGCTGCTCACCACCGGACAGGCGCACCACCGGCTGGTGCAGGCGCTGCTTCAGGCCCACCTCAACCAGGGCCTGTTCGGCACGGGCGCGCAGGTCGGAAGCCGGATGCGGTGCCAGCTCCAGCGGCAGCATCACATTTTCCAGCGCTGTCAGGTGCTCCAGCAGGTGAAAGGACTGGAACACAAACCCGACCCGCCCCAGCCGCAGGGCGGCACGCTGATCCTCGGTCTTGCCACTCAGGCTCTCCCCGAACAGCTCCACACTGCCACTGCTGGGCTCATCCAGCCCGGCCAGCAGTCCCAGCAGGGTGCTCTTGCCGGAACCGGATGCACCGGTAATGGCCAGCGAGCCGGCGGGCGGCACGGTCAGGGAAACCTGTTTCAGAATGGTGAGAGGCCCGTTCGGACCACTGTCGGCACCCTGATTCATCACCAGGGTTTTGTTGAGGGTGTCAGCGCGCAGAACGGGAGTATCCATGCCATGTCCGGATGATGCCAGAAACGCGCAACTATACCCCAGCAACCGGGGGATGCAAGATTACGCCAGCCGCTGGCAGGGTTTAGGAACTATCGCTATGCTTGGCCTTTGAACCATGCAAACGAGGACATGCCATGACCCGAACCCTGATACTGGGTTCCACTTCCCCCTTCCGGCGTGAACTGCTGGCGAAGCTGGGGCTGCCGTTTGAATGGGCCGCACCGGCCATTGATGAAACCCGTCATCCCGGCGAGTGTGCCGAGGCCATGGTGCAACGGCTGGCGCTGGAAAAGGCGCAGGCCGTGGCAGGGCACCATGCGGATGCGCTGGTGATCGGCTCGGACCAGTGCGCCCTGATCGGGGAGCAGATACTCGGCAAGCCGGGCAGCCATACCGCTGCCGTGGCGCAGCTGCAGGCCAGTTCCGGCCAGACCGTGCGGTTTCTGACCGGACTCTGCCTGTATGATAGCCGCACCCGGAATTACCAGCTTGGCGTGGAGCCGTTCGAGGTCGCCTTCCGGGTGCTGAGCATACGTGAAATTGAAAACTACCTGCACCGGGAGCAGCCGTATAACTGCGCCGGCAGCTTCAAGTCCGAGGGGCTTGGTATCAGCCTGTTCCGCTACCTGTACGGGGATGATCCGAACGCCCTGATCGGCCTGCCGCTGATCCGGCTGGCCGCCATGCTGCGTCAGAAGGGGTTTGAGATACCGGGGCCGGCCTGAGCGGGAATGGCTTCAAAGCCAAACACAAGGGAAAGGACATTCTGGGCCAGCACGTGACCGTGCAGATTGCCAGGCGCAGTGAACGGCACACGTTCACGGGACTACCCCAGCGCTGGGTAGTCAAGCGCAGCTTTGCCGGGCTGGAGAAAAACCGCAGGTTGTGGAAAAACGGTGAGCGCCGGCTCAATAAGTAACTATGCAAAAGTTATCCATAATTTTTGGCCCACCTGATCCAGTACATTTTTGACAGTGGTTTTCAGGTGTTCAAAAGTCGACTGGTAAGCTTGCATGGGCAGCCATTCGTACTTCACCTTCCGCCACAGTATTTCAATCAGGTTCAGTTCAGGACAATACGGCGGGATAAAACGGGGACAGATGCCCCTCAGCAGCCAGTCCTCCTGTTTATCCCTGAAGGCCTGACTGCGGTGGATGGAGGCATTATCCAGTGGAATAAAGCAGGGTTTGCCGGTGTGCTTAAACTCGGTTTCATCATCGCGTTCGGCAAAGTCATCGAACGCAGCGATGACCGTTTCCGGGGTCACGCGCCCTTCTGATGTGGTTAGACTATCCCGGACACACGAAGACAAGTATCGTTGACGTGAACGAAGGAAACCACCAGGAAGCAAGCCACCAAACCACCGTACGCCACCGAGTTTAAGGAATCAGCCGTCCAACTGGCCGTGGAGGGGGATAAAAGTATCGCCGCCATGGCGCACGCCGGATACGCAAAGACCGGCAGGACGACGGGGAAGTGGTCAGTCGTGCCCGTGTTGGCCGGCTGATGAAGGAGCAGAACCTGACCAGCAAGGTGAAGCCTGCTTTCCAAGTGACCACGGACGCTAATCAGACCTTACCTGTCGCTCCCCATCATCTGAACCGGCAATTTGAAGTCAGCGCACCGGATACCGTTTATGCGGGCGACATCCCCTCTATTCCGACGCGGGAAGGCTGGCCTTATCTGGCGGTGTTCGATTGATCT
>JAGRJD010000094.1 GCA_020442915.1 Thiothrix sp.
TGCAGGCATTGGTGGTGTTCACGAACCCGAACGGGTCCAGCATCAGGGCCTCATCGGCACCGGCCTTGAGCGCGTGTACCAGTGCCAGAATGCAGTTGAGTTTGGAGTGCGAATTGAGCCTGGCATCCTGGGTCAGTGGCAGGCCGCGGTGATTCGGCACCGTATGCAGGCGGATACCACGCTCCAGCACGGACTCATCCGGCCTGCTGTGTTCGGCGATAATCACAATGGTGCTCCCGAACAGGCTCAGGCGCGGATCCTGAAACGGCCTGGCCTTGCGTCCGCGGGTGACCATCAGGCGCAGGTGGGCATTGTTGTGCATGCCGTTGGCATGTACGGTGTCATACAGGGCGGTTGTCAGTGCCTCCCGGCTTTTGCCGATGTCAAGGTCCAGCGCCAGAGCGGCTTCATACAGGCGCTCAAGGTGGTCATCCAGAAAGGCCAGTCTACCGTTATACAGGCGCAGTCCCTCCCAGATACCATCCCCGAGCATGAAGCCGGAGTCGTAAACCGAGACTTTGGCATCCTGCTTCGGCAACAGCTCCCCGTCAAGGTAAATCAGCAGGCCATCATTGCGCGGATCGGCACTGGCGTCATGGGTACTGTGGGCCATGGGTCAGCTGTCAGACTGGGGGTTGGCATCCGGTTTGCTGCTGTTGCGGCCTGTACCGGCATTGGCCAGATTGCGGAAGGCGTCGATCCAGGGTTTGATGGCATCGGTACCGCCCATGCCGGGCCCCAGGATGCCGGTTTTGAAAAAGGCCATGGGATCATAGCCGACCACACCATCCTGCATGCGCTTGAGCATCTGGCTCATGATCTCGCGGTTGAACTCCTGTACATCCGGCAGGCCCATCAGGCGGCGCAGTTCTTCTGGTGTCACATCGACATCGATTTTCAGGTTCATGTGGCCATCCTCCATGGTCCGGGTTGGGTAACAAGGCCATTCTGCCACAATCCGGGTGGCAACCTGCAACAAACACAGGTGTTCCTGTGACATTTGAGCGGTCCGGACGACCGCCGGTGCCTGTTGACGCGCCCGGAACAACACACAGGTAAAAGCTTCCCGTACATTTGGGTGTAGGTAGTCGTGCAAAGCTTTCACGGAAGTCCTTATTCATCAGCTCTCCGGTCATTGCGGGAAAGCTGTATGGAAAAAGAAAACTGGCAGGCGTTATAATCAGCGCCGCTGATCTTGTCCGGATATTTCGGGGCAGGTTTCAAGGATGGCTGGTTCCAGATTGATGGAGGATCACTGAATGTTAATCAAACTACATAAATACTTTATCTTGATTGCCTTGTTTGGGGGTGGCTTTTTTATTGGAGCTGCCGACCTTCAGGCGGCAACGGATGATCATGGCAATTCGGCCACTGCTGCCACTGCAGCTGCTTTTGGGAAAAACATTGCAGGTCGCATTGAAGTTCGCAGGGATGTGGACTATTTCAAGTTTCAGGTACCCCGGAAAGGTCTGCTCACGGTTTTCACCCGTGGCGGTACGGATACCTATGGCGTGTTGTCTGATGCTTCCGGCAAGGTGCTGAAGCGCAGCAATGACGGGGCAGCCAGCACGGATGGCAAGAATTTTCGCCTGCGTTATCAGGTACCCGGAGCTGGCACCTATTATGTCGCAGTGCGTTATTATCGCAATGCCGGAGCCGGCAGGTATGTGTTGCGCGCCACATTCCGGGCGACAGCCGTAACGGCAGATGATCATGGCAATACGGTTGCCAGTGCCAGTGCGCTCACCCTGAACAGTTCGAGCATTGTGGCCGGTAATATCGAAAGGGCCGGCGATCTGGATTATTTCCGTTTCACACTGACACAGAAAGGAAAACTGGTTGTGACGACCACGGGTAATACCGATACTTTCGGACGTCTGCATGCTGCGGATGGCAAGGTGCTGGTTGCCAATAATGATGCCGGAGCCGGGAATAATTTCCGCATCACCCGTACCCTGAATGCCGGCACCTATCTGGTTTCGGTGCGCCATCGCAGCAGCACAGGGACCGGTACCTACCAGCTTAGACTCACCTTTACACCCGGCACCGCTTCCAGCGGTTTTTTGTTTCCCTTTAAAGCAGGCCGGACCTGGACGGTCTGTCAGGGCTATAACACCGCCAGCATTACCCATGTCGGTACTTTGAGGTACGCACTGGACCTGAGTATTGATCCGGATTCGGCCAATGGCAGCAGTGGCTGTTTGCTGTCAACGGCTGGTGCCTCGACCGGACAGTCGGTACTGGCACCGGCTGCGGGTAAAATTGCCTGGGAAGGGATGAGCCTGGGCTTGAAGGTGGATGTCGTCTGCCTGGTGCTGGACAAAGTTGCCGGCAATGGTGGCCGTTCGGTCATGTTGGGGCACCTGTCCCTGCAGGATGGGTTGGGCATGGGGTCCGTTGTCAAGTCCGGGCAATTGCTGGGCACGGTCAATGCCCCTTCAGCCATGAATGGTGCCTATGCCCATATTCATGTCAGCATGTATCAATCCGCCACCTGTCAGGGCAGCAGTATGGCGCTGGGCAAGGTGTTTGGTGGCAGTTATGACTTCAGTACTGATGGTTCCACGCAGCAATGGCGTGGTACCCGGGTTTCGCGCTGATACCAGTCACAGGGAGCCGGTATGCACCTGATACGGGTCGGGGCTGGTCTGGTGGTGCTGGCACTGGTGTGGTTTTTCAGCCAGCAGCCGGGTGTACCGGCCATTTCGTTAACGGCAGCACCCGTTGCTGATGGTCGACAGGGCGGGCCGGACGCTGCGGCTGAAAACACGCTGGAAACAGACGACATAACAGTCGCTACCGGCCAGGCCCCCGGCACCGTGCCGTTACCGGAAGTGACGACCATCATCAAGCCCCCTGCAGGCATGGCAGCAGTGCCTGCTCTGCTGCCGGAAGCTGTGATGATGGCTGACATTGCAACAGGCAGTAAAGCCACAGCGATAGCGGGCGGAGAGCAGGTGCCCCGGTTGAGTGCATCCCGGAGGGCTGCAGGGGCGGAACCGCTGGGATTGGTGAGCATGATGCTGTCTGATCCGGAACGCTTGCAGGCCCTGAATCCGGTTGATGTTGCTGCCTGTGAAGCCTGTCTGGCGCAGCTGGCTGATGCACTGGTTTATGGCAGCCTGACGGAGACGGTGTTTACTGCGCTGCTGGACTGGCTGGCACAGGCAGATGATCCCCGGCTGGCCAGCCTGCTGTGGAGTGTGCTGACAGCGCTGGAGCAGCAGTCCGGGTACGATGTGCGCGTGGATCGGGTGCTGGCTGCCATGGGAAACATGGCGTCGGTACCGGCCATTCTGGTGGTGGTGCGGCAGTGGCTGGACTGGAGCAGCCTGCGTCTGAGCGGGATGGCAGGAGACACGTTTGCAGCGGGTGTGCATGAGACCCTCTCGGGCCTGCTGCTGCAGCTTCAGGACCAGCAGACTGTGGGGCGGCAGCTGTTGGTGCTGTATCGGGAGCTGGAACCGGGTCAGGCCCGGCACCTGTTGCAGATCGGGCCTCCAGGGCTGTTGCTGCAGGTCGGCTACCAGCACCTAGAGCGGGGTGATACCGTGGTATTTAACGGGCTGCTGCAACAGTTGCCGGACATGTCGTCCATTGATATGCCTGGGGTTCTGCTCGGATTTGAGCGCCGGCTACAGGCTTATGGCATGGATGATGCCGCGTTGCGGGAGGCGGCACTGGCTTGGGTTGCCCATCAGGCGGGTGATGAAGAGGTATTCAACCTGCTGGATGACTGGGTTGCACATGGCAGATTGGCCTGGCCGGAGCGGCAGTTGCTGGAGGCCATGCTGGCTGTTGCCGGCCAGCCGTGACCGGTGGGGAACAAAATACGCCCAGGATGTCTGGAGCCGGATGCTGAAGCCCTGAGTCACCAATGCAATGGCAGGGACAGGGGTTGGACGCACTGCTGGCAGCGAGGCGCCCAACCGGGCCACATTTCAATTAAAAATAATTAAAAAAACAGTGCAACCTTGGCTTTCTGGCGGTATTGGTGCAGCAGGGGTTCGGTATAGCCATTCGGCTGCTCCCGACCCTTGAAGACCAGATCGCAGGCGGCCCGGAAGGCCACGCTGTTGTCAAAGTCCTGTGCCAGCGGCGTATAGCCCGGATCATTGGCATTCTGTGCGTCCACCTTGAGCGCCATGCGTTTCAGGGCCGCCATGACCTGGGCTTCAGTGCAGATGCCGTGATGCAGCCAGTTGGCCATGTGCTGGCTGGAGATGCGCAGGGTGGCGCGGTCTTCCATCAGGCCGACATCATTGATGTCCGGTACCTTGGAGCAGCCCACCCCCTGATTGATCCAGCGTACCACGTAGCCAAGAATGCCCTGGGCATTGTTTTCCAGTTCCTGACGAATGGTGGCTGCAGACCAGTCCGGATTCTGCGCCAGCGGCAGGGTGAGAATGTCATCCACACGGGCTTGTGGGCGGTTCCTGAGTTCATCCTGACGTGCCTTGACATTGACCTGGTGGTAATGCAGGGCGTGCAGGGTGGCTGCGGTCGGAGAGGGAACCCAGGCGGTATTGGCCCCGGCCAGTGGATGCGCGATTTTCTGGGTCAGCATGTCAGCCATGCGATCCGGCATGGCCCACATGCCTTTACCGATCTGGGCATGGCCCTGCAGGCCGCAGCGCAGGCCGACATCGACGTTGTTGTCTTCGTAAGCCTTGATCCAGGTGGCATTTTTCATCTCGCCCTTGCGGATCATCGGCCCGGCTTCCATTGCGGTATGAATTTCATCACCGGTACGGTCCAGAAAGCCGGTATTGATGAAGACCACACGCTCTTTGGCGGCACGGATACAGGCTTTGAGGTTGATGCTGGTACGACGCTCTTCGTCCATGATGCCGACTTTCAGGGTATGGCGTGCCAGACCCAGGGCATCTTCAATGTGCTCAAACAGGGTGTCGGTAAAGGCGACTTCCTCCGGGCCGTGCATTTTGGGCTTGACGATATAGACCGAGCCCTGACGGGAATTGATGGCGCTGGTATTACCCTTGAGGTTGTGCATGGCAATCATGGCAGTCAGCATGCCGTCCATGATGCCTTCGGGGATTTCGTTACCGTCGCGGTCAAGGATGGCCGGGTTGGTCATCAGATGCCCGACATTGCGTACAAACAGCAGGCTGCGCCCGTGCAGGACATGTTCCGAGCCATTCGGCGCGGTATAGTGACGGTCCGGGTTCATGCGGCGCACGAAGGTCTTGTTATTTTTGGTGACTTCCTCCTGAAGGTTGCCTTTCATCAGCCCCAGCCAGTTGCGGTAGATATGGGTTTTGTCAGCGGCATCCACGGCTGCCACCGAGTCCTCGCAATCCATGATGGTGCTGATGGCCGCTTCCATCAGGATGTCATTCACACCAGCGGCATCGTCGGTCCCGACCTGCCCCTGACGGTTGATCTGGATTTCAAAGTGCAGGTGGTTGTTCTGCAGCAGGATGGCTGACGGGTTGGCGCTGTCACCCTGATAGCCGGCAAGTTTGTCCGGCGCTGCCAGCGGGGTGGTGCTGCCGTTTTTCAAGCCCACTTCCAGCTGGCCATCCACAATCCGGTAGGCATCGGCATCCCGGTGTGATCCGGAGGCCAAGGGGGCGGCCTGATCCAGAAACTCGCGTGCAAAGGCAATGACCTTCTGCCCGCGCACCGGATTATATCGGGCCTCAAGGGTCGCCCCATCGGTTTGTGGCAGTGCATCGGTGCCATAAAGGGCATCGTAAAGGCTGCCCCAGCGGGCATTNNGCATTGGCGGCATTGAGGGCAAAGCGGGCGTTCATGACCGGTACCACCAGCTGGGGACCGGCAATGGTCGTTAATTCCTCATCAACGCCGCTGGTATTGACCTGAAAATCCTCACCCTGGGGCAGCAGATAACCGATTTCCTGCAGACAGCGTTTGTAAGCGGCGAAGTTGAAGCCTTTTCCATGTTGGCGGTGCCAGTCGTCAATCTGCGCCTGCAGCCGGTCACGGGTGGCCAGCAGTTCACGGTTGCGCGGTGCCAGTTCATGCACAATGCGATCCAGTCCGGTCCAGAAGCGTTCCGGGCTGACACCGGTACCGGGCAGGGCTTCCTGGTTGACGAAATTGTGTAAAAGTGTTGACACTTTGAGATTGCCAACCTGAATTTTGTCACTCATGCTGCTAAATTCCTCAGTCGCTTCAGGCTATTGTCGACATTCTATTATCGGCATTTGATCGTTATAGCTTAACCAGGGACCTGACTGCAATCTTCCAGTGTCCCGGCTGCTGCAGAAAAAACCCCGCACAAGGCGGGGTCTGGAGTAAAGGTGCTTTGTTGCGGGCCTGAGCGGTCGATCAGCCCTGCTGGGCTTTCTTGCGCTCGGCCGCTTCCTTGATGACCTGATCGGCCACGTTCTTCGGGCACGGTGAGTAGTGCGAGAACTCCATGGAGAACTGGCCACGGCCGGAGGTCATGGTGCGCAGGTCGCCGATGTAGCCGAACATTTCGCTCAGCGGGGCGTCGGCCTTGATGCGCACGCCGATCGGGGCACGGTCCTGGGACTTGACCATGGCGCGACGACGGTTCAGGTCGCCGATCACGTCACCCACATAATCATCCGGTACAAACACATCCACCTTCATGATCGGCTCCAGAATCTGCGGGCCGGCTTTGGGGATGGATTGACGATAGGCTCCCTTAGCAGCGATTTCAAAGGCGATCGCCGAAGAGTCAACGGCGTGGAAGGCACCGTCTCGCAGTGTCACCTTGACATCGACCATGGGATAACCGGCGAGTACGCCCCTGTCCATGCTTTCCCGGAAACCTTTTTCAATGGCAGGCCAGAATTCACGCGGGACGTTACCGCCGACCACCACGGACTCAAAGGCAAAACCGGCACCGGGTTCATTGGGCTGAATGGTGTAGTCAACCTTGCCGTACTGCCCGGAACCACCAGACTGCTTCTTGTGGGTATAGCTGTCCTCCACCGGCATGGTGATGGATTCGCGGTAGGCGACCTGTGGTTTACCCACTTCGACATCAATGCCGTGGGTACGGCGCAGGATGTCAACCTTGATATCCAGATGCAGCTCACCCATTCCCTTGAGAATGGTCTCGTTGGTTTCCTGATCGGTTTCCATGCGGAACGATGGGTCTTCCTGCACCATTTTGCTCAGGGCCACACCCAGCTTTTCGGCAGCGGCCTTGTTTTTGGGGGCAATGGCGATCGAGATGACCGGGTCCGGAAATACCATCGGCTCCAGGGTGGCCGGACTGTCCGGATCAGCCAGCGTATGGCCGGTCTGGACATTTTTCAGTCCGATCAGGGCAACGATATCACCTGCCTGTGCCGACTCGATTTCGGTACGGTCATTGGCATGCATTTCCACCATGCGCCCGACACGTTCGTTTTTGCCGGTAAAGGTATTGAGCAGGGTGTCGCCTTTTTTCAACGTGCCGGAGTAGACGCGCACAAAGTTCAGCGCCCCGAAACGGTCATCCATGATCTTGAAGACCAGTGCGCGCACCGGGCCACTTGGGTCAACAATGGCGAATTTGCCGGTTTCGTTGCCTTCCAGGTCCACTTCCGGTTGCGGATCAACTTCGGTGGGGGATGGCAGGTAATCCACCACGCCATCCAGAACCAGCTGGACACCCTTGTTCTTGAAGGAGGAACCGGCATAGGTCGGGAAGAAGTCGAGGGCAATGGTACCTTTGCGGATGCAGCGTTTGAGGTCGTCAATGGACGGCTCTTCACCTTCCAGGTACATCATCATCAGCTCGTCATCCTGTTCGACAGCGGTTTCGATCAGCTTGCCGCGCCATTCCTCAACCTTGTCCGCCATGTCTGCCGGAGGGTCCTGAATGGTATAATTGAACGGATCGCCGGAGTCATCCCAGATCCAGGCCTTGCGGGTCAGGAGGTCCACCACACCGGTGAAACTGTCTTCAAAGCCGATGGGCAGTACCATGACCAGCGGTTTGGCACCCAGCACATTCCGCACCTGCTCGACAACGTTGTAGAAGTCGGCACCGATCCGGTCCAGCTTGTTGACATACACCAGACGGGCAACGCCGGACTCGTTGGCATAGCGCCAGTTGGTTTCAGACTGGGGCTCCACGCCACCGGAACCGCAGAAGACGCCGATGCCGCCGTCCAGTACCTTCAGGGAGCGGTAGACTTCGATGGTGAAGTCAACGTGTCCGGGGGTGTCGATGATGTTGAAGCGATGCTCCTTCCAGAAAGCTGTGGTGGCAGCAGACTGAATGGTAATACCGCGCTCGGCCTCCTGATCCATGAAGTCCATGGTGGATTCGCCCTCGTGCACCTCGCCGATCTTGTGGATCTTGCCGGTCAGTTTCAGGATGCGCTCGGTTGTCGTGGTTTTGCCCGCATCAACGTGGGCGAAGATACCGATGTTCCGGTATTTGCTTAAGTCAGTCATTGTTCAAAGTCTCATGTAAATGCAATAACCTTGCGGTCACTGCTCCTGATCCCGTAGGACAGTATTGGCGGAAACTCCCCCGATGTGGGACACTGCCAAGCTGTTCAGTACGCTTTCTTTGCGTTATCAGTGCAAGGTTTTCTGGCAAAGGCGGCAATAATAATTGTCTGGCGTTTGATTTGGAACCCTTAGCTGCACGTGAAGCGTGCAAATTGTAATGCATAATGCTGCAGGGGGTAAGAGGGCAATCCTGAATTTGTCAAGCGTGCCTGTGCAGTCACGATGTCTAAAAATAGTACGATCTCGGAGATCAAGGTTAGGAGATGTGGACGATGATCAACCCTCATGCGCTGGCCGTACTGTTGCTGACGCTGTTTGCCCTGATCCTGTTCACCCGTGAGCGGATTCCGCTGCAGACCTCTTCACTGGTCGTGCTGTGCCTGCTGGCCGGCGGGTTTGCGCTTTATCCTTACCAGCTGGCGGATGGCAACACCCTGAACCCGGAGTCATTCTTTCGTGGTTTCGGGCATGAGGCCCTGGTTGCCGTCTGTGCCCTGATGATCATTGGTTCCGGCCTGGTCAAGACCGGTGCCCTGGAGCCGATCGGAAACCTGCTGGCACGTTCCTGGCGCACCAGTCCCCACCTGTCCTTTCTGGCCACCCTGATACTGACCGGCATTCTGAGTGCTTTCATCAACAATACGCCGATTGTGGTGCTGCTGATTCCGATTCTGGTCAGTGTGGCGTTGAAGACCAAAAGCAGTCCTTCGTCACTGCTGATGCCGATGGGGTTTGCCAGCCTGCTGGGTGGCATGAGTACCTCCATCGGTACCTCTACCAACCTGCTGGTGGTCAGTGTGGCGGAGCAGCAGGGTATGGGCCGTATCGGCATGTTTGATTTTTTTCTGCCGGCGAGCATTGTCGGGCTGGTCGGTGTGGCGTTTCTGTGGGTCTTTGCTCCCCTGATTCTACCCCGGCGTGACATTCCCATGGGCGACTCGTCCAGCCGGATATTTACCGCTCATCTGGTTATCCCCGAAGGCAGCTGGGCGGTGGGCAAAACGATTGCCGATCTGGCGGCGGCCACGGATGGCCGGCTGGCTGTTGACAAGATCCGCCGTTCCAGTACCGCGCTGATCCTGCCCCTTCCTGATGCCGTCATCCGGGAAGGGGACCGCCTGCTGGTGCATGACAGCCCGGAGCATCTGAAGTTTTTCGAGACGGCCATCGGCGCAACACTGTATGCCGGCAGCCGCCGGGTGGACGAATCGAACCCGCTTGAAACCAATGACCAGCGTGTGATCGAGATTATTGTGGACCAGCGTTCCCCCTTGCTGGGCCGGACCCTGCAGTCAACCCATTTCATCGAGACCTACAATATGGTGGCGCTGGCGGTGCACCGGGGTGGCGAACAGATCCGGGAGATGCCCAAGGGCCTAGGGAATTTCCGCCTGCGCCATGGTGACATTCTGCTGGCACAGGGCACCCATAAAAATATTGATGCCCTGAAGTTGCGGCACGAGTTTCTGGTGCTGGATACCCGGATTGAAGTTCCCCGTTCCCGCAAGGCTCCTCTGGCCTTGCTGGTCATGGTACTGGTGGTACTGGCTGCAGCCGGGGGGCTCATGCCCATTTCCATCAGCGCAACCCTGGGGGTACTGGCCCTACTGCTTTGCGGTTGCCTCAACTGGTACGATGTGACGCATGCCCTCAATGTTTCGGTGGTCATGATCGTGGTCTCCAGTCTGGCACTGGGACAGGCCATGACAGCGACCGGAGCCAGTGATTTTCTGGCACAGTCCTTCGTGGGCGTGGTCGGCGGAGCACCGGCTGCAGTGGTGCTGTCCGGCCTGATCCTGCTCATGGCCCTGTTTACCAATGTGGTTTCCAACAACGCCGCTGCCGTTATCGGGACTCCGATTGCCATCAAGATTGCCACCAGCCTGCAGCTGGACCCGGAGCCGTTTGTGCTGGGGGTGCTGTTCGGTGTCAATATGAGCTTTGCCACCCCGATGGCTTACAAGACCAACCTGTTGATCATGAGCGCCGGCAACTATACCTTCGGGGATTTTGTCCGGTTCGGGGGGCCGCTGACCCTGCTGATGTGGCTGGGTTTCAGTCTGGTGCTGTCACTGCTTTACAACCTCTGGTAAAGCAGATCCCGGACACCGTGCCCGAGCCTCAGGCCGCGCTGCTCGAACTTGGTCAGTGGGCGGAAATCCGGTCGGGGTGAAAAGGCCGTGCCATCGGGAGCCAGGCTCCGGAACAAGGGACTGGCCTGCATGACCCCGGCCATGTGCAGGGCATAGTCTTCCCAGTCGGTTGCCAGATGTAGCAGGCCACCCGGTTCCAGCAGGTTTCCCAGCAGGCTGACGAGTTCCGGCTGGATCAGGCGGCGCTTGTTGTGGCGCTTTTTGTGCCAGGGGTCGGGGAAGTAGATCAGGATACGCTGCAGGCTGGCGGGTGCCAGATGCTTTTTCAGCACCTCGACCGCATCAGTATGCATGACCTTCAGGTTGGCAAGTTGCAGTTCGTGAATGCGGGACAGCAGATGGCCCACCCCCGGCGCATGGACTTCAATACCGATAAAATTGTGTTCGGGCTGGTTGCGGGCCATCTGCAGCAATGACTCGCCATTCCCAAAGCCGATTTCAAGTGTCACCGGCGCGGTGTTGCCAAACAGCTCAGCCCCGTTCAGGGCATGTTCCGGCAGGTCGATCCCGTAATTTTCCCAATAGTGGGTCAAGGCATGTTCCTGTGCGCTGGTGAGGCGTCCCTGGCGCAATACGAAGCTGCGGATCGGGCGATGGTGTCCGGTTTGCATGGTGCTTTTCCGTGCCGCAAAGGTTGCAGATTAAAGCATAGTCGAATCACCTTGTCAGCGGTGGGTGCGCATCACTTCCAGACGGCTTTTGCCGGACTGGCGGTTCCATACTTTGCTGACCATGGATTTCAGGCGCATGTAATCACGATTGTCGGACAGCATTTCGCGCAGAAAATCGGATATTTCAATGTAGTGCTGCAAAGTATGTGTGATATGATTATTGTTATCATGAGTGATTTGCCTCAGCAGTTCCGGGTTGTTCTGAGCGGTGGCGGTCATGGTATGCATGCTGCAGAAGCATAAAAGAATGACCGGGAGTACAGGCTCGCGGATGTTCATGCCGATTGGGTCTCTATAATTTATGGTTTTAGTCTGGAATGGTGTTGCCCAGTGTCCGGCCAGCTCCGGACACTGGGTCAATGTACCAAAGTATCGATGTTTTTCAATGAGTTTGGTGTAAAATTAGTAACGATCATATCCTGAATCTATCTAAAGATGATAAAATTTATCATGAGCAGTACTAGTCAGGTTTGATAAAGCGGTATCCTTTGCCCCATACGGTATTCAGCAGTTTTGGCATGGCGGGATTGGTTTCGATTTTGTTCCTGAGGCGACTGATATGAACATCGATACTCCGGTCCAGCGGATGGTGCTGGTCTCCCCGGAGTGCTTCTGAAATTGCATCGCGGGAAATGATTTTGCCGGAGTTCTGATAGAGGAATTGCAGCAGCTTTGTCTCGGTAATGGTGAGTTTGATCTTGGTATCATCCCTGATAAAAAGCCGTCGCTCCGGATTGAAGAGGTTTTTTTTCACATCAAGATGATCAGCATCACGCAATATGTTTTTTATTTTTAATAATAGCTCCATCATTTCGAACGGCCTTGCCAGATAATCACGTGCCCCAGCCTCCAGTATGCGGATTCTGTGAGCGGCAGTATTTTTTTCTGAAAAAAATATGACTGGCGTTTCCGGTTTATTGGCTGTCAACCACTTCAGCCATTTAAAGGTCGCATCCTCGCAGTTGTCTCCATTGAGGATAATCAGGCTTATCTCGTATTTTGACAGTAAAACAGGCAGGTTGGCTATTTCATCCAGTACGGATGTCTGATAATATGTAGCTAGTGCCTTGACTAGGCTGGTTGATAGATGATCATCATTTTCAATGATAAGCACATGAAAATGATGATATATCTGGTGGTTGTTGCCGTGTGTTTTCATTGCTTTCGGTTCTGCCAAATAAGTAGTGCACCATATTGTGTTCCTGATATTGGTGCTATCAGATACGAATGATGAGTAAAGAATGCCTGTTCCCATTTTTCACCATAATGAGAGTCTGCCTGACTGGTAGTCGTCATTAATAATTGTCAGTTGCTATCCACGTTTGATTAGTTGTAACAAATGGAGAACAAGTTCATCATTAGTTACAAATTTTTCCTGTCAAAAATTCCCGCCTATTGTATTCTTGCTTGGCAACTGCCGTAATTGCCGACAGTACCAGGTGCCTGCCGCAGGAAGGTCCAGGTGCTTTCTGGTGCTCTGGCCGGTCCGGGCCAGTGCTGCATTCAGGGTTGCACCAAGGCTCAGTTTGGTTCAACCTCCCTGAGTAACTTCAGGGGATAAGATCGGTTGTCCGTCTGTTTTGCTAGTATGGGATGGGCGATGACTGCACCTCTCCTGAGGGGGTGGTAAATGATGGTTTGTTAACGTTGTATTTGAACTTTTTTGACTTTTTGAAGGAGGGTTGAGATGAACCTGGAGCGAAACGTTGGGCGTAATGACAAGAACATCCGTATTGCCGTCGGCCTTGTCCTGCTGGTCATCGGCTTGTTCAAGAGCTTCTGGCTGGCCTTGCTGGGCCTGATCGTACTGGGAACCGGTGTGTTTAGTTTCTGTGCCTTGTACAAGGTGCTGGGTATCAACACCGCAACCCCGGCTGAGCAGGCAGCCGCCAGTGCGGACCTGAGCGAACGGGCCAGCCGGAATATTGATGATTTCAAGGCAGAAGTTGTTGAAACAACTGAAGAAATCACTGAAGAAGTCAAGGAAACCGCTGGAGAGTGGAAGGACAAAGCCGGGGAGCTGGCGGATAAAATCGAGGACAATGTGGAAGATGCGGTAGACAGTGCCAAAAAGAAGGTTTCCGAGTTCAGCGACTCGATGAAAAAGAAGTCCTGAGCCGGTAGCGGACGGACAACTGCTGCATCTGCGGGTCTTGCCTGAAGCCGTGGATGCGGCTACTGTTGGCACTTTTGCCAGTGCCGGTCAGGATCATGTCTTTCAGGCGTAACAACAAGCAACCGACCTCCCATGCCGAACTGATGCCGTATCTGCGTTGCCATGGTACGGGTTGTCTGGCGTATTCAAGCCTGCAACAGGGGCTGAGTCATTATCTGGAGCCCGGGGTGGGCTATATTGCCTATCTGGATTTCCGTCACTGGTTATATGCCCCGCTGGGACGCCGGATTGTTCTGGCTGATCCGGTTTGTGCGCCGGATCAGGTCCAGGGCATGCTGGTGCGTTTCATTGCCCGGTACCGGCGCGTGATTGTGTTGCAATGTTCTGCCGCAACCGGGCGCATCATGGAAACACTGGGTTATGAAGTGAACCATTTTGGGCAGATCGGCGACCTGCCCATTCCGTTTGAACTGGCAGGCAAGGAGCGTGCCAAGCTGCGTCAGTGGCGCAACAAGTGCGAGCGCGAGGGCGTCAGGGTTGAGGAGGTTCCGCTGTCAGCCTGTGACATGGCTGAAATCAGAACCCTGTCAGCAGAATGGATACAGGACAAGGGCGACAAGGAGTTGTTGCTGCTGACACGTCCGTTTGTCCCGGAGCAGGAGCCGGATGTGCGTTATTTCTGGGCCAGACAGCAGGGGCAGCTGATCGGGCTGGCGATTTTTGACCCCATCTATCAGGATGGCCGTGTCGTTGGCTATTACCATAATTTTGACCGTATTACCGCTCAGGCTCCTAATGGAACCAGTGCTTTCATCATTCTTGAAGCCATCCGGGTGTTTGAGGCCGAAGGCTGCCGGCTGGTTTCTCTGGGGCTGATGCCCCTGTTTGTCCTGCGCCGGCATTTCCGGCACAACGAATTCACCATGAAGGCATTACGGTATGCTTACCGCAGCTTGAACCGCCTGTACCCGTTTCAGGGGAACGTATCGCACAAGAAAAAATTTAATCCGGTGCGTTCACACGTTTATTTTTCTTCCACACAGGGAAACCGTTTATGGGAACTGGCCATCCTGATGAAAGCCATGAAAATGCTGTGAAAAATCCTCGTAAAGGCCTGCTTTATCCTTTGCTGCTGGTACTCGCCTTTGGGGGCGGTATCGGGTTGGCCTGGAGCTGGCAGACCTGGCAGCGTTCCGCCGGTACTGAAAATGCCGTGGTGGTTTCCGGACGTGGCGGGGATTTTGAGCTTGAGAGTGGTACCGGCAGCTTCGGGCTGGCCGATCTGCGTGGGAAGGTCGTGCTGCTTTATTTCGGCTTCACCTCCTGTCCGGATGTCTGTCCGACCACGCTGGGTAATCTGCGGGCCGCTTTTGAGCGTCTGACACCACAGGAGCAGACGCAGGTACAGGGCCTGTTCATCAGCATTGATCCGGAGCGGGATACCCCCGAAAAGGCGGATGCCTATGCGCACTTTTTTCATGCCGGGCTGCGCGGGTTGTCCGGGACACCGGAGCAGATTGCCAAGGTTGCTGTGCAGTATGGTGTGCTGTACCGCAAGGTCGAGACACCGGATTCAGCCCTGAATTACGCCATGGACCACTCTTCGGTAATTTATGTGATTGACCGTCAGGGACACTTGCAGCAAAAACTGCAGCATGGGGAAACGCCTGATGAAATCGTGGCTGCCATCCGCCGCTATCTTGGCCAAGGTGGTTGAAGCACGGTGTGTGTCTGGCTCGACAGACGATTGCAGACGGTCACCGGGCCTGGGCGTGGCGTTTCTGGCGCGGGTTGCGGGATGCAGCAGCCGGCATGCCGCCGGCAGGTTGCGGCCCGGAAAACGGAATGGCCCCCTTTTGCCCGGTGAGTGAATAATCCGCCGTCATGGCATCAGTCAGCGTGCCGGCATCAATGCCGAGCTGTTCAATGCCCGCCTGATGTATCAGCTGAAACAGGCGTGGCAGGGCAATCTGGTGGGTTTGTCCACTTTGTCGGTAAAGCCACTGACCCAGTTCCCAGAACCGTTGAAACGGGCTGTTTTCCAGCAACAGCGGCAAGGTCTGTTCAAAACGCCCGGAATTGCCGATCAGATCCCAGTAGCGTGCAAAGCGGTTCATCCGCTGCAGGGTGGCAAAATTGATGCGGTCGGTACACAGGATGTTGTAAGGGGGGCTGGGGTTGTAGCGCATACTGAAGGCTTCGGTATGGCGGATAATGGGTGTACCGCGCAGGCGCTTGAGGATACCGACCTGGATTTCGTGCGGGCGCAGCCGGACCAGCTGGTCAAACCCTTGGGCGAAGCTTTCCAGGTCTTCACCGGGCAGCCCGAAAATCAGGTCAGTATGGAGGTGAACCTGCGTTTCTTCACGTAACCAGCGCAGATTGGCCACGGTTGTGGCCGTATCCTGGCGGCGGCTGATCAGGGCCTGTACCGCCGGGTTGAATGTCTGGATACCGATTTCAAACTGCAGGCTGCCGGGGGGGAAGCGGCGGATGCGCTCCCGCAGCGCCTCGGGCAGGTGATCGGGAATCAGTTCAAAGTGCAGAAAGGTGTCCTGATCCAGGCGTTCGAGGAAAAAATCCAGTACCTTCAGGGTGGTGGCGATTTTCAGGTTGAAGGTTCGATCCACGAATTTGAACTGGCGCAGCCCGCGTTGCCACAGCTGCGCCATTTGTGCCAGAAAACTGTCCAGCTCAAAAGGATATGCGGTCTTGTCGAGAGACGACAGGCAGAATTCACATTTGAACGGGCAGCCGCGTGAAGCTTCTACATAGATTACCCGGTGCTGGAGATCGTGTTGCGTATAAAACGCATAGGGAAAGTGGAGCTGCGCCAGCGCTGCCTGCTCGCCGGGTATGATTTTCTGTTCTGGTCGCCGGTCTGCCAGCAGGGCGGTACAAAGCTGATGCAGGCTTTTTTCACCGGGGCCGGTGATGACGTAATCTGCCAGAAGGCTCAGGGGCTGGGTTTCTGTTTCATGACTGACCTCCGGGCCGCCAAGGATGATGAGGCATTCCGGTGCCAAGGTTTTCAGCACCTCCACTACCTGCAGGGTTTCCTGAACATTCCAGATGTAAACGCCGAAGCCGATGATACGCGGCTGCTCCGCCAGCAGCTGTTCGGCAATATCCAGTGCCCGCATGCTGATGGTGAATTCATGAATAGCCGCCAGCGGTTGAAGGCTGCCCAGGTTGGCGTACAGGTATCGCAGGCCCAGTGATGTATGGGTATAGCGGGCATTCAGGGTGCTGAGCAGCAGTTGTGGCATGGTGATGGGCTGTGATTGTGTCTGTATCTGATGATTCGGGGGCAAATTCTAGCAGAGTTACGGTAAAATACCCGATGATGCCGTAAGTTTGTGCGTCATCTGAGTTATCAGTCTGCAAACATGATCGTGTTTGTCGATTATTTTAATAAAAATAGTATATAAATAATTATAAAAAATATGAATAAATAGAAAAAATCGATCAATCCATGCTGCATGGTACACAGGATGATAAAGCAGCAGTGACCGTCATGATTCTGTAAAAATCATTGCTTTCTCGGTGAGTACGTCACCTTTTTGAACCGGAAAATAAGTTCCGTTGATAATTATCAAGCATGCACTATGATTCAAAAATTGGTAGGAACAGTGGTTTATCAGGTACTTATGATCTGTTAATGTTCGCCCCATCTGTTTAACAACGTTTTGAGGTTACACTCATGAACAGGAGCTTTCGTTTTTTTGTCCTGTCTGCACTGGTGGGCTTTTATGCATCATCAGCGCTGGCAGGGGGAAACGCGGGCCAAAGTCTCAGGGTAGATGCGACTGCCTACAACTCCCTTCCTGCACAGACGGATGATGATCCCAATGTCGCGGCCTGGGGGGATGAACTGAAACCGGGCATGAAAGCCATTGCCGTTTCCCGTGACCTGCTGAATCTTTATGGCCTGAAGCACCGTGACAAGGTCAGGATCAGTGGCATGGACGGTGAGTTTGAAGTGCTGGACAAGATGCACCGGCGCTGGGAGAAAAAAATCGACATTTACATGGGCAAGGATCGTCGCAAGGCGCTGCGCTTCGGGCGCAAACGTGTGACCATCAGCTGGTAAAACCCGCCTTCCCGGATTCTGGACCCGCCTCTGTCGGCGGGTTTTCTTTGGACTTCAGACCCCGTACTTCATATCCCGACATCAGGTGCCTTTACTGACCAGCTTGCCGACTGTCAGACCCTGAACCACAATGGAAAACACCACAATCACATAGGTGATGACCAGAATGGCCTCGCGTTCGCTGCCGGCGGGCAGGGACAGGGCCAGTGCGATGGAGATGCCGCCACGCAGACCACCCCAGGTCAGGATACGCACCACACGCGGACTGAAGCTGCGGGTACGTTTCAGGAGCGTGATCGGAATACCGACCGAAATGAAGCGTACCAGCAGGGTGACGGGGATCATGATCAGGCCGGCCCACAGGTATTGGGGCTGGAAAGTCAGGATCAGGACTTCGAGTCCGATCAGTACGAACAGGACCGCATTCAGGATTTCATCCACCAGCTCCCAGAAGGTGTCCAGATGTTCGCGGGTTCTGGTGGACATGGCGAACTGGCGTCCGGAGTTGCCGATCAGAAGCCCGGCGACCACAACCGCAATGGGGCCGGAAATGTGCAGGGCCATGGCGGTGGCATAACCTCCGAGCACCAGTGCCAGCGTGAGCAGGATTTCAACCTGGTAGTTGTCGATGCTGGCCAGCATCCGGTAGGTGGCATACCCGATCAGGAAGCCGAAAGCGGCTCCGCCGATGGCTTCCGTGACAAACAGGGCCAGCACCGAGCCGGCACTCAGCTCGGCGGTACCGTCACCATGACCACTGCCGACAAAGCCGAGCAGCACCAGAAACACCACCACGGCCACGCCGTCATTGAACAGGGATTCGCCGGCAATCTTGGTTTCCAGGGATTTAGGAGCACCGACGCTTTTCAGGATGGAAAGTACGGCAATGGGGTCAGTAGGCGCAATGAGCGAGCCGAACAGCAGGCAGTACATCAGCGGTATCTCAAGTCCCAGCCATCCGAACAGGTACCAGGCGGCGAAGCCGACCATAAAGGTTGATGCCACGACTCCCACGCTGGCCAGCACGGCAACCACCCATTTCTGTTTTGCCAGCTCTTCCAGCTTGACATGCAGGGCACCGGCAAACAGCAGGGCGCTGAGCATGCCGTTCATGAGGGTTTCATTGAAATCAATGCCAGCGAGGATATGGTGTGCCGTGGTCTCGAATTCCAGCCCGAGATGGCTGCTGGCAATGATGCCCAGCGAGGCCAGCAGCGAAATCAGCAACAGGCCGATAGTGGTCGGCAGCCTGATCCATTTGGCGTTGACATAACTGAACAGGGCTGCAAGTGTGATCAGCAGCGCAATGACATTGATCAGGCTCATGTTCAGTGGGCCTCATCCCAGTTGTCGCCGGTGCCGGTATCCACCACCAGCGGTACCTCCAGCTCTGCCGCCTGGGCCATCAGCCGGCTGATGGTGTGGCGGGTATTTTCAATTTCGGCCTCCGGTATTTCAAAGACCAGTTCATCATGAACCTGCATGATCATTTTTGTGTCTGACTCCCCTGTTTGCAGCCATTGATCCACAGCGATCATGGCTTTTTTGATGATATCGGCGGCGCTGCCCTGCATGGGTGCATTGATGGCCGTGCGTTCGGCATACTGGCGCAGGGCTGCATTGCGCGCCTTGATATCCGGCAGGTACAGGCGGCGCCCGAACAGGGTTTCGACAAAGCCCTGTGCCCGTGCTTGTTCACGGGTATTGTCCATGTAGGCCTTGACGCCCGGATAGCGCGCAAAATAGCGGTCAACATACGCCTGTGCCTCCATGCGTTCAACCCCCAGCTGCCTGGCCAAGCCAAATGCCGACATACCGTAGATCAGGCCGAAGTTCACGGCTTTGGCTGCACGGCGCTGTTCAGCTGTGACCTGATCCAGCGCGGTGGAAAACACTTCGGCTGCCGTGGCGCGGTGAATGTCCTGTCCGGCGGCAAAAGCCGCCAGCAGGCCCCGGTCACCGGACAGGTGTGCCATGATGCGCAGTTCGATCTGGGAATAGTCGGCGGCAAGAATCTTAAAGCCCGGCGGTGCCACAAACGCCTGGCGGATACGGCGGCCTTCAGCAGTACGTGCCGGAATGTTCTGCAGATTGGGGTCCGTCGAAGACAGACGACCGGTAGCGGCCACGGCCTGATGATAGGAGGTATGCACGCGTCCGGTCTGTGAATTGATCTGCTGCGGCAGTTTGTCGGTGTAGGTCGACTTGAGTTTGGCCAGGCTGCGGTGTCTGAGGATCAGGGTAGGCAGCTCGTGTCCCCTTTCTGACAGTTCTTCCAGAACATCTTCAGCAGTGGAAGGCTGGCCCTTGGGGGTTTTGCGGATCACCGGCAGGCCGAGCTTGTCAAAGAAAATGGCCTGTATCTGTTTGGGTGAAGCCAGATTGAAGACTTCCCCAGCAGCGGCATATGCCTGTTTTGTCACGGTTTCCATACGCTCCTGCAGTTCCCGGCCCTGCTGCTGCAGCAGGGCGGCATCAACCCGGACCCCGTTGCGCTCAATGGTGGACAGAATGCTCAAAAGCGGTATTTCCACCGCCTGATACAGCTGGCGCTGGCGCTCCTGAGCCTCCAGCTGCGGCCAGAAATATCGGTGCAGCTGCAACGTGATATCGGCATCTTCCGCCGCATACGGGGCCGCCTGTTCCAGGGTGATCTGGTCGAAAGTGAGCTGGTTTTTCCCCTTGCCGGCAATGTCCTCAAAATGGATGGTGGTGTGGTTCAGGTGCTTCAGGCTCATGCTGTCCATGTCGTGCCGGGCGTTGGAATCCAGCACATAGGATTCCAGCATGGTGTCATGAGCAATGCCGCGCAGCGTGATGCCGTGATTCAGCAGCACACTGCGGTCGTATTTGAGGTTCTGCCCCACCTTGAGCCGGTTCTCATCCTCCAGCAGTGGCTTCAGCTGTGCCAGCACCTGCTCCCGGTCCAGCTGTTCCGGTACGCCCAGGTAGTGATGGGCCAGTGGCAGGTAGGCTGCTTCACCAGGGGCGGTGGCAAAGGAGACACCGACAAGGCGTGCATCCATGTAGTCCAGGCTGGTGGTTTCGGTATCAAAGGCAAACAGTTGCGCCTGCCGGAGCTTTTCCAGCCATTGCGCCAGCTGGTCTGGTGTCAGGATGGTGGTGTAGTCTGTGGTTTCCTGCCCGTTTGCTGCCGTGCTACCACTTGCGGTACCGGCGGCCTCACTGTCACCGTCGGTACCGGTTTCCGTGAGGGCGCGCAGGCGGGTACGGAATTCATAGCGTTCATACAGCAAGCGCAGCTGTTCGGTATCCGGGGCCGTGAAGCGCAGGCTGTCGGGGGTCAACTCCAGCTTGAGGTCACATTTGATGGTCACCAGCTCATAGGACAGTGGCAGGTGGGCCAGGGCCGTGCGCAGGTTGTCACCGATCTTGCCCTTGAAGGCATCTGCGTGCGCCATGATGCCGGCGAGTGATCCGTATTGTTCCAGCCATTTCACCGCCGTTTTGGGGCCGACCTTGTCCACACCGGGCACATTGTCCACGGTATCCCCGACTAGGGCCAGATAGTCGCGGATCTGCTCCGGAGCCACCCCGTATTTTTCTTTCACGCCATCAATATCGGCATAGGTGTCACTCATGGTGTTGATGAGGTGCACATGCTCGTTCACCAGCTGGGCCATGTCCTTGTCCCCGGTGGAGATCAGGACCGGGCCGGGATGCCGGCTGGCCAGGGTACCGATCACATCATCGGCCTCCACGCCTTCGATGATCAGCAGCGGATAGCCCTGGGCACGGATGATGGTCAGCAGCGGTTCGATCTGGCTGCGCAGGTCGTCCGGCATGGAAGGACGGTTGGCCTTGTATTGCGGGTACAGCGCATCACGGAAGGTCTTGCCGGGGGCGTCGAAGATGACGGCCATGTGCTCCGGCTCATAATCCTTGCGCAGTTTGTCCAGCATGTTCAGCACGCCATGCATGGCACCGGTGGGCTCACCTTTTGAGTTGGTCAGGGGAGGGAGGGCGTGAAAAGCCCGGAACAGGTAGGAAGAGCCGTCAACAAGGACCAGCGGTTTTGTGGTATCGGTCATCAGCAGAATCTACTTGGCATGGTGAATGCCAAGTATACGTGATTCCACCGGGGTACAGCAGCTCCTGCAGTCTCCTGTTCTCAGTGTCTGGCCGGTTCGTTTTTTGCTGTTGCGGCAGTGGCCGCCTTGAGCATGCCGGTATCGGAGGCTTGATACTCGGTCAGGAACTTGTGCGGGTCCACATAAAAAACCCGGTCCAGCCAGAACGGCTTGGCCGGCTCCAGCTCGGAAACCTGGGGTGGCAGGCTGCGGATCGAGTAGTACAGGTTGGCTGGGCGACTGGAAGCTTTTGTACCCTTGGGGGTTCCAACTGTGCCGATTTTTTCTCCTGTCCTGACCCAGGTGCCGGGGATGACGTCCACTTCACCCATGTTCGCATAATGGTGCACGCGCCATTTGGAGCCCAGAACATAGACTGACTTGTCGCCATTGGCATCGGTATCGCGGTAAACCACCAGCCCGCTGGTGCTGGCTTCCACCGAGGTTCCCTTGCGGGCAAAGATATTGATACCTTTCTGGGCATTCTGCCCGCCGACATACCAGAATGACGCCGGATTCCAGTCATAGGGTTTTGCGCCCTCAACCGGCACGTGGCGATCTTCCGGCACCCAGTAACCCATCATGAAAATGGTCAATGCGCCCAAAAAAAGAAGTGATTTTTGCATGTTATTCTGCCCTCAGTTTATCTGGTTGGTACGCGTGCTTTTACGGCCTCCCGTTTTGTGATGTTGCCCACGCGGAAAAGTTCGTTCCATGTGGTAAATATCCTGCAAAAAAAGTACGAACGCCACTTGAGCTGATGACCAGCAACACGTTCAGGGTTGTCTCAGTGTTGCAACACGGCCATCCAGAACCTGACTGATGGCCTCAATCGGAAAGCGCAGTTCCTGTGGTGTGTGGGTATACCAGTCGTCCAGGTATTTTTGGAATGAGTGGTCCCCGTTTTCTGCGCCGAGATTCAGATAATTGATGGCCTGCCAGTTCAGGGGCTGCTGCTGAAAAATGGCCAGCAGGTGGGAGGCGAATTTTTCATTCAGCCTGCGATCCTGAGCATAGGGATTGTCTTCCAGTATGCTTCTGTGTTCACGGTACCACTCCGGCAGATTGGTGGCAAGGTTCCTGTGGCGCTGGTTCAGCATGTGGTCCACGTACTTCTGCAGTTCCGGAGCATAGTCCCTCCATTCCGGATAAGGCGGATCGGTTTCCCAGTCGCGGGCCATCTGTTCCAGGGTGTAGAGGCTGAAAGCTTCACACAGTGACTCTTCGAACCATTGCTGGCGGCTGGAATTGTTGGGGGCCAGATCATAATTGCTCAGCAGGTGGCAGACCTCATGGGAGAACTGGTAGGCCAGCTGGGCCCAGTAACGTCCGTGCACATCGAGCAGGATGACGTATTCATCATTGCTGCCGCGTTCGTAGAGCGATATGGGGCCTTTGCGGTCATTCCTGACCACAATGTCGCCCAGACTGCGCAGACCGATATAGGGCGTCATGGTGAGCACCACGGAGTCCAGCACGGCCTTGACATCCACGGGAGAGGCATTGCCCCACTCCGATTCGACCCGAATCTGCAGCGCGGGCGAAAAGGCCCAGGCCCAGACAGGCAGAAGCACAAGTGCCAGTAGCAGGTGTCTCAGGAATTTCATGTTCGCAGTCTCGATCACAGGCTTTAAGGGGGTTCTGCTCCTGAAATAGCAAACCCGGCAGGTGATGAGGAAGGATTTTCAGTCTGACAAGTAGCAAATTACGGAAATCCGGCATTCAGGGTGAGGATAAAGCAGGCACCCTGCTCACTGTGACCAAGGCAGATGTGGCCGCCATGAGCCCGCAGCAGGGAGGCGGTGATCTCCAGCCCCAGTCCGGTGCCGCCAGTATTGCGCCGGGTGGTGAAAAAGGGTGTGAAGATACGCTCGCGATTGGCTGCCGAGATACCGGTGCCGTTATCATGCAGGGTCAGCTGCAGGGTCTGCCCCCGGCGCATGGCACGCAGGTGGACACAACTGGCCTGATGCTGGAGGCTGTTCTCAAACAGGTTGCCGAGTATGGTTTCCAGTGCCTCCACGCCCATGACCACGGCATGATCGGCAAGGTCGGTGTAATCCAGGGCCAGTCCCCGGTCACGGAAGCGGCTGTGCAGGCTGTCCAGTACCGGGTGCAGCCGGGTGGTCTGGCGGCTGGGTTCCAGCGCATCGGCCCGTGCCAGTTCCAATAGGCGCGATACCAGGTTCTTCAGGCGCTGGGTATCGTTCAGCAGGTTGGCCAGAAAACGCTGCCGTCGTTCTTCCGGCATGCTGTCCATGTGTTCCTGCAGCAGCTCCAGTGCGCCCTGCATGGACGTGAGCGGAGTCTTGAACTCGTGCGAGACATGGGTGGCAAAGCGGCTGATGTAGTCCGAGCGTTCGGCCAGTGCGTGCGACATGCTGGCGAAGCTTTCGGACAGCTGGGCTACCTCGTGCGTGACCGGGTTCTGGAGTGGCTGCACACTGGTCTGCTCACCTCGTGCCACGCGCTGGGTCTGCAGGATCAGCTCGCGGATCGGGCGTGAAATGCTGGAGGAGACAAATACGGTCAGCAGTAGTGCCACCAGCCCCAGGCTCAAGGTGGCGAGCCAGAGCTTGTCCTGTACCAGATACAGGTGTTTGAGTATGTTTTTCGGGGTGCGTGACAGGTAGATCACGCCCTGCAGCCGGTTGCCTTCCATGACCGGGAAGGCCGTGAACACGCGGATATTGGTGCCGCGACTGATGGAGTACAGGGGCGGGGGCGGCTCATCGGAAATGCGCTGGCGGATCACGCTGGCATAGTGTCCGCGCAGGGCGCTCTGCACTTCGCCGATGTGGGCCAGCGACATGCCGGTTTCTTCGCGCCCGGCCACTACGATGCCGTGGCTGTCCAGGATGCGTATGCCGGCCAGCGTGACCTGCTGGGTATCGCGCAGGATGGCCTGCATGTTGCGTCCGGCCTGACGCACAAAGGCTGCCGGCAGCTGCTCAGTCAGGCGCGCATCCGGACGCGGGCCATGCATCGGTTTAACCAGGTCGAGGGTGGGCTGAATCGGGGTCAGGAACGGGTCGGTATCCTCCAGGTAGCCCCGGTTCTGGCCGGGCAGGAAGGGGGAGGTGTTGATGATGTAGCCGTAGTGGCTACTGTCGGGATTGAGCCCGCGCAGCTGCTGGCGCCAAGTGGCCGACAGCACTGCAGACTGGGCAATCAGTTCCAGCTCGGTCTGGCGTACCAGTTCGTTTTCATAGATGCGGAAAAAATACAGCCCGAGCAGCGGCAGGGTGATGATGGTCAGCATCACGATCAGCAGAATGGTGCGCAGGCTGAAGCGCACGCCGCGTGGCAGCGGCAGGCGGGCATTTATGAGCATGAGGCCAGCTTGTAGCCGACACCGTGCACGGTGTCGATGATGCCCTGACAGCCGGCGTCGGCGAACTTCTGGCGGATGTGGCGGATGTGGCTGTCGATGGTGCGGTCGCTGACATACACGTGACTGTCGTAAGCCTGCTGCATGATCAGGTCGCGGTTGAAGACCCGACGCGGGTTTCTGGCCAGCAGCAGCAGCATGGAAAATTCGGTCGCAGTCAGGCTTACCGGTTGCTGCTGCCAGTAGGCCTGATGCTGCTCGGGCTGCATCAGCAGGCGACCCTGACGGATCTGGGCGGCATCATCAGCCGGGGCCGGGCTGGCTTGGGTGCGCTTGAGGATGGCATTGATGCGGGCCACCAGCTCACGCGGACTGAACGGCTTGGTGACATAATCATCTCCACCGATTTCCAGCCCCAGAATACGATCGATTTCATCATCCCGTGAGGACAGGAACAGGATCGGTACCTCGGAGAAACGCCGCAGTTCGCGGCAGACTTCCAGTCCATCCATTTCCGGCATGTTGATGTCGAGTACAATCAGGTCGGCGGGCTGGCGGCGGAAAGCCTGTACCGCCTGCAGCCCGTCATTGGCGATCGTGACCTGCATCCCGGCTTTTTCCAGTGCAAAGCTGATCACGTCGCAGATATGGGCATCATCATCCGTCACCAGTATGTGCTTGGTCATGGCAGCTCCTGCATGGGTGGTGTTTGGTATTCAGGTTGATCCGGATGCCATTATGGCAGGGATACCTGCAGGCGTCAGGGACGGAATTCGGATTTTTGGTGCAGGCGGAAATGGGTAGTGCTCTGGCATCCTTGCGTGGCTGACGGTATTTTTCATGCAGTTGCCGTTACTGGTCTGAGCCACGTGTTTCGGGTGAGCTGGCTTTGACCCGGTCAAGCCGTGGTTTACAGCGCTCCAGCGCCTGCAAGGTGCCTTTGCAATCGGTCGCCTCAGCCGTGGTCACGGCAATGGCCTGTGGCAGCCCTTGGGTATCCACCGCAACATGACGCCTGATGCCCGAGACCTTCCTGCCCGCGTCGCAGCCCTTGGCGCCGGCTGGTATTTTTGCGCGCGCTTTCCCATAGCGCACGGATCGGCTCAAACTGCTCGGGTTTGATGCCGCTTGGGTAAACCCTTCTCATGCTCCTTATTTTGAAGCCGTGAAAAGACTTTGAACAGGTTTGATCTGGCGTAACTACCCAGTCTATGCCCAAACCGACCTGAGGGACTCAAACGGATTGCGCCCCTGAAGCTTGTCAGTTTCCCGGATGGAACGGATGACACAGAAGGCATCAGCCCCGCCGATAGCCCGGAAGCCTCCAGCCACCTTGAGTTTGACTTTCACGGGGCGAACTGCCCGCTCGGCCAGGTTGTTGTCAAACCGCTGGATGAACAGC
>JAGRJD010000095.1 GCA_020442915.1 Thiothrix sp.
TTATGGATCAGCGTGAACAGTTACCCCAGGCAGCACCGGCAAATGGCTCGGCATAGCAGTCATGCTGCGGGATGCGCTGCACAATCCGGCGTGATAATTGGTACTTGCCGCCTAACCAGCCAGCCAGCGGACTGCGTATTACATTGGTCATAAAAACTCACCACATGGTCGGATTATTATTTACACCGATCCGCATGGGACGGATGGTGCCTCATGCATACCGTCGATCATGTCATTGCATCAGTCTGGCTCATCCTGTCAGGCTGATGTGTTTTTCCACCTGCTCCACAATAGCTGTTTTGTCCCGACTCCCCAATCCCAGATAAGGGCGCTCAGGGAGGCGGGCTTTATGCCCGCGCCCTGCAGGGCCACCAAACTGGTGAATGCGTGCGTAAACCTTATTGGTGCTGACGGTGGCACTGGTATCGTTATGGGTCGACGATACGGATACTGCCAATTGCCCGGATGCCTGCAGTATCCGGCCCGGCCACTTCTTTGCCTTGCTGCGCTGTTCAATGGTCCGGCGCGACAACCGGGGCCAGGGAGCGCCGGTTGTCGGGTCACGCTCCTGATCAAACGCATCCTCCACCGTTTCCAGCATCAGGCTGGCAATACCTGCCATTAGCGGACGGGTATTGGCCAGCCGCTGCCGGGCACGCCCCAGGGCCACCTGTACCTCTCGGTCGTCGACCTGAATATCAATCCGGTCCATTACCTGTTCCCGTCAGTTTATTCAGCACCCCCTGCCGCTCCCGGATGCGGTCTGCCAGGGTATCCTGCCATGCCTGACCGGGGTTGTAGCTCCAGCCCGCACCCGGCAGCATCACGATTTCCTGTCCGTTGTCCGCCTGCCTGCCAGTACGGATGCCGGTGACTTCGGCCCAGCGCTGCGTGCCGTCCGGCTCCCGGCCTGCAGGAACGGTGCGCGTGACCAGTCGGTCGGCGCTGCTTTCCACCGTCAGCCCCCGCTGCTCCAGCTTGCGTTGCGAGCGTGGCATGACCCGGCAGCGGCAGCCCCAGTCATTCGGCGGGTACAGCGTGATCCAGATCGGATCATCCCAGCGCCAGACCCGCCCATGCAGGGCGGCATGCGATGGGCGTGTGGCGGCATCCCGCACTGCGACGTATTGCCAGAACGGCGTGGCCCAGGCCCCTTCGATCAATCCCTGATGCCGTCCGGCCATGTAAGCCATCTGCATGTTCTGCTGGTAGATCAGGCGCAGGCGGGCAGGCGAACCATACTGCACCGGCTCGTTGCTGCCCGGATAGGTTTCCAGTACCTCACCGGTGTCCGGGGCAATCGCCTTGCCCCACCAGCCCCTGGCTTGCAGGATCGGAATCAGCAATTTGAGAAACTGGCGTTCGGTACTGCCGGTTTGCAGTGCCGCCTGAATACCCAGAAACAAATCCAGCAACACATCCAGCATCGACAGATGTGCCACCGTGAAGGCGCTGGCATGTGCGGCCTGCCACAGTTTGTTCCAGCTTTTGGTCAGCACCAGCCCTTTGGATTGAAAATAGCGTACAGCTTCTTCCGGTGGCAGTTGCAGCGCGTAGGCCAGATCAGGCTTGTCCATCTGCGACATCCTGCTGCGCTTCCCACTGCCCGGCCAGATCGGCGACCAGCAGGGCCTGCGCCAGCGCCTGAATCAGTTGACTATCCTCGGCCAGCGGAAAGCGTTGCATCAGCCCGGCCAGCACGACCTCGGCAGACTGGCCAGCGGCCAGGCCGGCTTGCGCGGCATCCAGCACTGGCTGCAACCAGCCCTCGGCCTGCGCCTGCATGTCATGCGGCATGCGCCCGAGCTGTTCGATATCGTCCTGCATGTCATGCGGCGTTTCAGCCCCCTCCACTTTCAGCGCGGCCACCGCGCCGCAGCAGGCGCAGCCCGCTCCCTGTGCTGCCTTGCCGACCGCTTTCAGGGCTGCAGCCCCCGGCCCCGCAGGGGGAGCGGCAGGCGGTGCGGCCTGTAATAACGGCTCACCCTCTGCCGCCGCCGGAATCTTGAGCTTGCGCTGCACCCAGCCCAGCGGCACCGGCATAACCGTTGCCAGCTTCGGCAGTGCGTCCGCATACAGGGCCATGTCTTCCGGCTCGGTGTCATCAAAGACGAACTGCGGCACTCGCGTCAGTGTGGTATTGAACTGTGCCAGTGGCGCAATCAGGTCGCGCGTCAGCGTCTTGCTCAACTGGTGCAGGTCTGCCTGGCGCAGTTCACTACGCACTTCATCATGTACAGCTGCTGCCGCGTAAGACCCCTTGCCGTCCAGTTCGCTGGTCAGGGTGCCACCCAGAACGGCCTTGCTGATCGACTTTTCCGCCCATGCAATCATGGCCATGAACGCATCCGGCTCTCCGGCTGCAGCCTGCTGGAACTCGATGGCCATGTTCGCAGGCAGAATTCCGGCGGCGTTGTGACCGATGGCAGTGACTGCCGCGAGCAACCGTGATCGCTCCTGCTCGGTCGCCCCGGGCGGATAGCGGCCCAGCCGCACCGGCAAGCCGTAAATTTCCAGAAACTCGGCAAAATCCCGACTGGAATACGCACGGAACAGAAACGGCCATACGGTTACCCGCGCCAGCGCCGTGTTTGTCATATAGCCGGAACGTGCTTTCTGGTGATGGCATAGCCAGGTATATGGCTGCAACACCTGCCCCTTGCCGTCAGCGGTACGTAGCAGTAGCACATCCCGTGCATCCTGGGCAGTCATGAACCAGGCGGCCGGACGGTGCTCCAGCGTGACTGGCAGCCACAGTGCACCTGTCCGCCTCCACTCCATTTCAATGGCGCTGTAGCCCTTGTGGATGGCGTCCGTCAGATCAAACAGCACATCCGGCAGTGGCATGTCCTGCAGCAGCTCGGTCAGCAGGCCCAGCGCCTTCTGCTCTCCGGTATCGGCGTTGCGCAGTTCCAGCTTCCATTCCGCCGACAGGCAGGCACGTCGTCGCTTCATCAGCTCGGCAAACAGGTGCGCGTCACGCTCTTCCATGTCGTCCGCCAGTTCCGCCAGCGCACGCAAATCACCGCGCTCCGCTTCCAGCAGCAACCCGGCAGCGCGTGCGGGCGTCAGGTGCCTGCCCGGATGTTCCGCGAACTCGCGTGGCAGCCAGCGCCACTCGGCGGTCTGGGTATCGTGAGGTGGATTCAGCCGTTTTTTGCCCCGGTCCAGCAGGCGGTCTAACCAGTCCATGCCAACTCCTCATCCCAGATGCCGGCTTTGACCGGCTCAAAATCCCCAATCACCAGCCCGTCATCCCGTGCGGCCGAATACGCCAGCACCCCGGCCACCGCACTGTCCCCGTGCCGGTATTGCCCATCACTGCCCTTGTCGCGCCGGTCATCCATGCCCGGCACACCGCGCTTCAGGATGACGCGACGATGATCGGCAATGATGTCTTCGGACACCGGCACCGTCAGGGCCTGGTCTTCATACGCCGCCTTGTAGGGTGGAAAATGCTGGCCATACCAACCGGCACTCAGCATCACGGCCTCCATGCGCGCCGCGCCATAACGCTGTACGGCGGCCTCGGCATGGCTTTGGCCGTTGCCGCGTGCGTCGAGCTTGCCCTTGTGAAACAGCGGCAACCCATCAATGACATAAAACAGAATTAACTGCTGCACATCGAACGGGATGCGCCGCAGCTCAACGATAAACGCCGTGTGCCAGTGTCCGGCTCCGGCATCCTGCAGTACCCAGATTACGCTCAGATCACCATCCCGCCCAAAGTCCTGTCCCAGCGCACAGCGTTTGCCGGCCAGATTGTCCAGCACGGGCTTGAGCACATCCAGCAGCCACAGTCGTGCCTGTTCGATACGGGCCGGGTCCGTGACCCACTCTGCGGACTTGGCGTAACGCAGCACCGGGATACCCGGGCGCTGGCACTGCTCAAGCAGCAGGCGGCTGAAATAAGCGCCCGTCCCGGCCTTGGGGATGACATCCAGCTCTTCGGCGGCTGCCTCGCCATAAAACGCATACACCTCATCCATCCACGCCTGCTCGCCTGTCGCCGTCCAGGGCTTGCCCAGACGCAGACAGACGCGCCGGTACAGGCCCTGCGCCACCGCCTCACGGAAAGTGATGCGCTGTACACTGCCCCTGCGTTTACCGCTGCGAACTTCCTTGACCAGTTCGTTGAAGGGGTTGGCTTCGCCATTGTGCGTGGAAATGACGCGCACCCGCCCGCCCCAGATCAGCAACGCCAGCGCTGCCTTGAGCAGTTCTTCCAGCTGGTCGTGGAATCCGGCCTCGTCGATGACGACCACGCCCTGCTTGCCACGCAGGTTCGCGGGACGTGATGACAGCGCAACAATACGAAATGCACTGCCCGGAAAACGGATGGTGTAGGTCTTGATATGCCTGTCGGCTTCATCTTCAGTCCAGAGGCCTTCCTCAATCTGTCCGGCGGCATGGTTAAAGGCTTGGGCCCAGCCTGCACAGGCTCCGATGTATTCAATCGCCATGTCCTGGTTGTAGCCGATGTAATAGACATTCATGCCGCCAGCACTCCGGGCACTGGCGGCAATCAGGACATCATCTGCAGCCTCGGCCCAGGTCAGACCGGTACGGCGGGACTTTTCGGACACCTTGAGCGGCGACCGATCATCAACCCATGCCTGCTGATAGGGCAGCAGTGCATTGTCAGGCGTCGGCATGGATTTCGCTGGCGATACCCGTGCCATCAACCTGACCGTTGATCGTCCTGCTCCGGTTCAGCGCCGGATCGGGAAGCCTCACCCTGCTCCCGGAACTCCAGCCCACCATCACCACCCGCCGGATCCGGGTCAAAAACTGCAGTACGGGTATCACGATCAGGGAGCCGAATGCCATCCAGCAGGCAGCATCCTGCCAGCATCAGTGCCAACAGACCCATAAATAACATCGAAACCAGTTTTTTCATGAACATCATTCCATCAATTGGCAATCCCTAAAATTTCGCGGCGGATTGCCTCTGCCGCCTCGGTGCTCAGCCCACCCTTGCGGGCAATGACTTCGATCCGGCTGGCTGCTGCCTCCGCTTTGGCGAGGACCTCAGTCTGCCATTTCTTGTTGGCGATACTGGCCCGACTGACTTCGGCAATACTGCGCGCCGCCTTGCTCAGCAGCTCAACCCGTTCGGCGGCATCTGTCTCGTCAGCCGCCTCCTGCAGATTCAGCAGCGTTTCAAACAGTTCCGACTGCACCAGGCTGATCACGCTGCCAGACAGGTGGTTTTCGGTATCGTCCACATTGGCTGCCAGCATTCTGGCTGCTTCGGTACTGGCCCGGATGCTGGCCAGTCGGCGCTCCAGCTTCTGTCCATACCGGTGCAGGGTGGATTTGCCGAGCGAATAGCCTTGTGTCTGCAGGTATTCCGCCAGCGCCTGGTATCCTGAAAAACCCTGTTTCAGCAGCGCCTGATCCAGCCACTCACGGATGTGCTGCGGCAATGTGACGATGGCATTGGGCGGTGGCATCAGTTGCTTCCGGCCCAGTATTTCTCCGGCCTGGCAATCCCGGGGCGGCAGTCGACAGTGTATTCGGCAATATCGATACCCGCTGCCGTGAGGTCAGCCAACCAGAAACCAGCCGGATTCCGGTCTATTTCAGCCAGTTTGCGTTCTTCCAGGTAGCCCAGCTCACGCCGGATTTCATGCGCACTGGCATCTGAAAATACGCCCTGAGCCGTCAGCAGCAGCAGACTTTCATGTGCCTGGATGGGGCGACTGTTGTTTAATGCCAGAATCAGCAACCAGCGCAATGCCTCTCTGCGCTGCTTTACGGGATCAATGTTCATTGGTATTTCCTACCTTGCGGGATACTCCGGCCACAACACGCAGCTGTACCAGCTCCAGACGTTGGTACAGCGCGTCCAGCTTGGCTTCGATGACGGTCTGGCCGCGCACGTAATCCTCACGCTTCACGTACTGGTTCGGCAGGTCGGCACGCAGTTCCAGCAATTCACGCTCCAGACGTCGCCAGCCGTCAGTGTCGGTTTTGGCTTTCTCTTCCAGACGCCTCAGGTCGTGCCTGAATCCGGTGAGCAGCAACTTGATGCCGCCACCCAGCAGACCGGCAAATGCCAGCAGCAGCGTGATAATTTGCGGCAGTTCAATTTGAACGGTCATATCCGGCTCCATGTTGTATTGTTATTGGTGCACAGCTCCAGCTTTGGCCATACAGCGTGACCGGCAACCCCTGACTCAGCTGTGCATTCAGCTTGCCGGTGATCAGCCAGCTTCCGGCCAGCAGCAACATGCAGCCAGCGGCGATGGCAAGCAAGGGAGCAAACAGTTCGCGGTCACGCTGATTCATTGCGATCCACTTGACGCTCGGGCTGTCCGAAAACCCGCCGGATTTCAGCGCAATGGCGTGCATGCTCGCGCTGCAATACATCCAGTTGCGCCTCATACTGTTTGCGTGCGCTGTCCAGCAGGTTCTGGCAGTTATTGGCCAGCAGCTGCTGGATGTTAGTAACCATAGGGTCCACGATAGGCTCCTTGCGCCGACGGTGGCTTTGAGTTATTGAAAAACGTGCGCAGAACCAGCACCACCAGCCCTTCAATGCTGTACACAATTTGGGCAATACCGGCCTTCTGCTCGGGCGGCACATCAACACTGTCCAGCAGCAACTGTACGGCCATGGTAATCATGACCGACCAGTTGATTTTTGAGGTTGCAAAACGTTTAAGCAGGCGCGGCAGCCAGTTGGCCTGTGGTGTCGGCACGGGCGCAGGACGTCGGGAGGCTGATGTTGCAGGTGGTGAAGCCGGAGCAGGGCGTGCTGCCGGGGCGGACGGCTCCACCGCCTGCCGTATGTCTGCTTGTGCCATCGGTGTTGGTGCTGCAGGCGCGGAAACGGGTGAGATTGCCGCCTGCAGCCCGGCCAGAAAGACCTGGGCATAGTTGGCAATCAGCTGGGCACGATCGGTGCCATTGATGGTACGCCGGGCACCCGTCCAGTCAAAACCGTCGGCCCGATGCATATCCGCCAGGCTGACACCGGTGAAAAGTCCCCGCGACAAGCCCAGCACCAGTATTTTTGCAGAGGTGCGCGGCTCCAGCGCCAGCTCGGGATGGTGCAGCAGATCAATGCCCAGGCGGGTGCCGAAACGATCATAATTGTCCCGCAGCGTCAGCTGTGGCAAGCCGCGCCCGTAGTATGTCTGTCCGGTTGTCGGGTCCGGCTGACCGTAACTGCGCCCAACCCCCTTGCCATACTCCTCAATGGGGCGCATCTCGCCGGCAGTTTCATGGTAGGCGGTTGCCAGGGCATAGGCAATATCGCGCCGGTCCAAGACGGACTGGCGATTGCATTCATCCAGGATCAGTTCAATGTTGTCAACCTGATCCTGTGTCAGTCCGGAGGGGAAAAATACCGGCCTGATATGATCATAAAATGCATCCAGTTGCATGACGGCAATCACTGTTTTTGGTTGCCATCAGGATAGACAGGCGTTACATGCAGATAAAAATAACGCGGGTGAGTCAGGGGCCGAACTTAAAATAATACCCGCTGAACATCCTTGACATGCAGGGCCGTCTGCTCGCGCTGGATTTGCCATACCTGTTTCATCGACAGCTGGTAACGCTGTGCCAGCGCTTCAGCACTGACCCGACCGGCCAGTCGGTAGATTTCCCGGTCTCGCAGGGCCCGGCCCAGCGCTTCCCCTTTCGGCAGATAAAACTGGCAGCCGCCCAGCAGCGCGGCCATGTCACGGACGGTTTCCAGCGCATAGCGCTCAGCCTGCTCATCCGGCATCCCCAGCCGCTGTCCGGTGGCAGTGGCGCAATCCAGTAATTGCACCAGGGTCTCCGGCCATTTGTGACAGGCATCCCGGCGCTGTATTGGATCATTACAGGTAGTTGGATGGTTCATGTTACGAACAATAAACGAACCCCAAAAAACGATCAATACACACCAAAAAAACGGCCCTGCTTTTAAACAGGGCCGTGGAAAGGTGTGTTTGGCTCGGGGCGGATTATGGTCAGGATTCGAGTTGAAAGCGCCGATGAACCCAGTACCGATTACGGGCTATGCAACTGACCACTGCAATCCTCCGGGTTTGCCGCCGCCAGCGCTTTACTGAACCGGTCAATTTCACCACGCCAGTACTCGGCAGCCTCCCCCTGCTCCGGTAATTGTATCAGGGTCTGCCGGGCATGATTCAGCCCCCCCAGCAATTCCCTGATCCGTTCGGATTTTGCACGCCGTGCGGAGTCTCCCTTGCCATCCGCCCCTGCCTGCAGCGCGGCATCGTAATCCAGCCAGCGTCGCTCACTCAGCCAGCCCTGGGCCATCTTGCGGGACTGGCCTTCCGGAAGGATTTTTGCAGCTTCCAGCTTTGCCGCCTTGATAATGGGCTGATAGTCGGCCTGTGCCAGCTTGCCCAGCTCATGCCAGCGCTGTGCGGCTTCATTGCGTCCCTGTTTGTATGCGAATGCAGCCCAGAATGCACTGAACCAGCGCTGCTGGTCAGCGTCCAGCGCTGCATACCAATCCTTGTCCAGCCCTCTGGGCTTGACGGGCTTTTGCTGATCGCCATACCCCATGTCGGCCAGCTTCTTCCACAGTGCCTCAGCCCATTTGACGGCTCGCTCGGCATCCGGTTGTGCATGATGTGCCGCTACAAACAGGGCCGAAGTATCCCGGACAAACCGTTGCTTCTCCGTCGCCATATCAGCCTCCTGTCCATGTCACAACCCAGACTACTGTCAGTACACCCAATCCCAGCATGATGCCGGACAGGTAGGACAGCCACAGCTGCCGCAAGGTGGATTTACGTATCTGCATCAGACTCCTCCCGTGATATGAAAGGGCGCTCCAGCCACGCTTTCAGGGCCTCAATCAGTCGGGCTGCTTCAGCAGGCTCCAGCCAGTCAGGACTGCCCTTGCCGGTTTGCCTGCTGACCCACTGACACAGTGCCGCATTGCTGCGGTTGCTGACATGACCGGTCTGGTAGAGGTCTTGCCACAACATGACCAGCTTGCGACTGGTCGGCCTGCTATAGGTTTTGCCCTTGTGCACCGGTTTCGGGCGAAATCCCAGGCGCACCAGCTCGGCCAACACCTGGTGCTGCTCCGTAACCGTCAACTCGGTTGCGCTGCGTTTACCGGTGACGCGCTGCAACATGCTCCGGTAACTGGCGTCATCCATGCCCAGCTGTTTCTGAGCGATCTTGATCTTTGCCACCTGGCTGATGACCGGCTTGTGCTTGCGTTTCATGGCTGCCCCCAGTACCGCATGGCAGCAGTCACCAGCCATCCTGCCCCAAGCACTATCGCCAGCAGCCAAACAAGCAGCAGGGCAATGGCCAAACGCGCTATCCATCGTCCCCGCACCTGATTCTGTCGCCAGTCCGATTCCAGTTCCCGTCGCAATATGGCATCACGCCGGGCAGGGGCATGTGCAAAACCTTTCCGGATAATGCCCTGATAGTGCCGATCCCGGTCGTTATCCATGTTCCACCTCCTGTTCCAGAGGCAGGCCCGGTGCCAGGTCGTAGGCTGCCGCCTGATTGCCAGCCACCCGGCTCGGACGAATCGCAGTACGGGCATACAGGGCGGCCTTGCCGGTACGGACCCGGATGCCGGCAGCAACACCTTGCAAGCCGAAAACCCGGTTGCCACTGATCACGCAGGCATCAACATGCCCCATGCAGATGCCCAGCACATGATCGGTTACCACCACGTTATCCATGACTGTAATGTGGCTGGCCAGCCCGTCAAACATGCCGATACCCTGCGCCGGTATGCAGTATGCCCCAGTGCCGTTGCGCAGCAGGTTACCGCTGACCATGCAATCGTACAGGGTGCCCTGTTCCGGCATTTCGGCAGTAGCATCCCAGCCCTGGATAAAGTCATTGTGATTGTGCGGATGGCCCTGCCAGCTTTCCAGCAGCACATTGTGTTTCACGTCCGTGCCGTTGCGGGTATAGCGCACATGGTCGCCACAGCAGGCAATGACATGGTTTTCGTCTGCCCGGCAGCCAGCGCCGGCCAACCATATCCCGTGTCGACATTGTGCAATCAGGTTTCCCTGTGCGTAGCAGCCGTCCCCCAGCAGCGCAATACCATCCGTTTCCTTCAGCGGATCATGTTCAGCGCTGTATGTCAGCACACTATTGATTATGCCGCAGTCCGGGGCATCGACCCGGATCAGGGGACGGGGCACGCAGCTGCTGACCAGCAGGCGCATGCAACCATCCAGCAGCACGTGCTGACAGCTGGACTCAACGGTAATGAGCCCGGCCCCCGTGATCACTCCATCGGCAGGCCTGATGACAACAGGCGCATCGGCCCGCCCGGTCAGGTGCTGAATCCGCAAGTGCCCCAGCTGTCCGTCCGGCAGCCAGACTTCATCCCCCGGCAGCACGGGAGGCATTGCACTCCCCGGTCGCGCATAATGAATCATGCCCGCACTCCCGACAGGTCCAGCGGAATCATCCGGTACTGGTCGCTGGAACCGACGCGCTGGTAAATGCGGATGTAGGTGGTTGCCCCGTTGACCTGAATGGAATCCTTCAGGGCCGTCATCGCCGCCTGCCAGTCGGCGTCATCAATCTCCAGACGCAGCAGGTCCAGTACCGCACTGGTTCGCAGCTCGCCCTTGGTGTTGGGTTTGAATGCCCGCATCACGACGGCCCGCAGATTGCTGTTGGCACTTTCCGACCAGGCGAGAATGCAACGCTCCACCAATGCCTTGGCCGCCTGCAGCTCCTCGGTGAACGCGATGTTCTGGGCCTGTACCCGCTCAATCCGGTACTGCCCGTCGTAGCTGTGCAACTGCACATTGCCTTTTTTGCCACCCAGCTGGATACCGTACTTCTCGGCGCTGAGGCTGATCAGGCTCGCAATGTCGTCCATCGCCCGACGTTTGTATGCCGCCAGCGCCTGATTCAGGGCCAATCCCTGCAAGGCCAGCTCATGCACCAGCGCATCGCGCAGCTTGTCGGATTCGCGCACCTGCGCAACGGGTACCAGATGTCCGGCGGCATTTTGCATGTATCCCGCCGGAATGGTGTGGACTGTATCATTCATGCTCGGCTCCTGATCTGTTCTGCATGCTCTTCCATCTGCCAGGCAATGCGTTTCTTCCACAGCGCAATCCCGTCGCCCACAAAACCTTCACCCCGTATGGAGCAGGCTGTGTGCAGCTGGTTGTCGTCGTCCAGTGCCGTGATGCTGACTGCCTTCAGTCCCGCAGCAGCCAGTTGGTGCGCGGCTTCTTTCACGATCCGGTCAGCAGGCGATTGGTGACTAAACAGTCCCATGATGATGTCCTCCTCCCTGCAGTTGACGGGCTGTACGGGTGATTTCAGCATTCACCGCATCCTGTATGACCGGATTTGCAATCTGCTCCAGCAGGTTACGCATGTTGTGCACAGCCCGCAGCCGGCCAGCCAGTGGCATTGCCGGGAAACGGCTGAGCAGCAGGCGTATGTTCCGGGCATGGAGCAGGTCCTGTTGCCGGATTTTTCCCTGCGGGTTTTTGGGCGTCAGACTGGCCAGGGCAATGCCACTCTCGATCAGTTCCAGCTCGGGTGGCGTACCCAGAAAATCGTGCTTGCCGTTCATGTCAGTTCCCCCGTTCAATCCATTCAATCTGGCACTGCCCGCATCGGGCAATCATGACCCGCTCAATCCCGACCGGACCTGTGCGGCGGACAGCTGACGCACCCTTCAGTCGCGTTACTGCCGCATTGTTCTGCACCACCAATACCGGGTTGCGTGCACCAATCCGGATGTTCAATACGACAAATCCGGACTCAATCAGACGCAACATTTGAGAGTAGGCGGCAGTCATGGCATTGAGCATGTGCAGGTTCGATGCGCCATACGCCTGCCTGACCTGGGTATTTATGTTCTGTTGGTCATCAATCATGTCACACCTCCCGGACCACGTTGGCATCAACAGTTGGCGCGCCTAACGACGCGGCCAGATTCATCGCTGCCGTCAGAAAGTTGTTGACGGCCAGCGGATACAGCAGACTGACAATACCGCGCCGTCCGGCACTGACGGTCAGTCGTGAGCGGATGGCATCACAGCCATCCGCTCCCATGACCTGGTCAATATCGGTACCCACCCGCTGAAACTTGAAACGCAGGTAATTGTCCAGTTCGGCATCCAGCGGCTGTAACTCAATCAGCTCGATGCGCTGAGTCACTTCGCGCACTTCAGGATTGGTTTCGCTCAGTTTCAGCTTCAGCTCGGTCTGCCCGATCAGCACGATACCCAAGAGCTTGCGGAAACCGTCTTCCAGCTCCCAGAACCGTTTCAGGTGTTTCAGTGTCGGCAGTGGCAGTCCGTGCGCTTCTTCAATCACCAGCAAGTGCCGGTTTCCGGCCCGGCTGCTGTCACGCAGAATGCGGTGCAACTGACGGTAACGGGCCTCCGGACTGAGCCTGGGACGCTCCAGCGGATTGACGGTGGCGATGATGGCATCGGCAATGCTGCCCGCCTTCAGGGTTTTACCTTTGCGGTCGTTGTCCTCCATGCCCAGCACGTAGGGCTCAATCACAATGCATTGTTCATTTTCGCGGGTAATGCGCTCCAGCAGGTCACGGCGCAAGGTGCTTTTACCGGCACCGGATTCACCGATGACAGCGGCAAAGCCGCCAAACCGGGCGGTGCTCCAGAGGGACTCACGCACGTAGCGAATATCCGGTGTGCTGAATACATCATCTGCACCCTGCAGGGCATCATCGGCAAATGGATCACGAAACAGGCCGAAATGTTTGCGTGCCTGTGGCGTGAGGGTCTGTTTTCTGAGTAACATGGACAGTTCCTCGGTGGCTTCTGTGTTGGTTGCTTCAGGGGATTGGCTCCGGGGCGGTTGCAGCTGCTCCGGGGTCGCTTCATCAAAAAGGCTGCTCGGGGTTGGGACGCCCCGGTCACGCAGCCGGTCAGTAATCTCATTCATCAGTTGGCGTATGGGACGGGTCTTCGGGTACTGCCCTTGTGCGCACAGGTTGTGCATGGCCGTCCGGCTCATGCCGAGTTCACGCCCCAGCTCGGCCTGGCTGATGCCGTTTTGCTTCAGATATGTCTTCAGGTTCAGCATGTCAGGCTCCCCCCACAATACGTAGTGTCGGGCGCTGTAGTTGGGGCGGATTTCGGAAATGCTGCTTCAGCTGGTCGATGTCCTCCTGTGGCACGCCACCATCCGGATAGCGTGCCTGCAGCTCCGTGTAGTATTCCGGCAGCCAATTCTCCCCCAAATCGGCGCGCAGGATTTTCGCCGCCTCGACCAGCGTGCAGGGGCGTAATCGGATATCCGGCACCGACAGGGCACTTTCCTGGCCGCGTTTTTCCATCCAGTCTGGCAACTCGGGGGAGGCATCCACCAGCGGCTTGTGCGGGTCAATCCGGCCACCAAAGGGAACGGCCTTTGCCTTGCGCCTGCCCTCCAGCTCGGCGACGCTATCGGCGTCCATAGCCAGTTTGTCCAGTACCTGCTGCGCCGTTTCTGCAGGGCTGGCGGCATGGCGTTTGTATTCCTGGCCCACGGTGGCGGCATTCTCGACAAAGCCGTAATCGTCCCGGCGCAGCAGGTCGGCCTCATGAAACACCAGCCTGCCTTCGGCATCGGTGGTGATGACGCGCAGGGAGTCGGCCTTCCACGGATTGCGGGCCACGTCGATCCTGTCACCCACGTTCAGGCCCGGTACATGGCCCACGTCATACAGCCCGGAACGCCAGCTGATTTGCATGTAGCCATTCACCACCCGGCTTTCCGGTTTCTCATGTGTGAGGCTGCGACAGACCTCGACGGACGGGGCCTTGATCAGCTGGCTGGCACTGATGCGCATCCAGGCCGCATAGCGGCTCTGGCCATGCCGCCGGTGTACCTGTATTGAGTTGAAATGGCGCATCCATTGCCAGCCGCGCTGGTTCAGCTCATCCAGGTCCTTGACGGGGGCCAGCTTCAGGCGGCTTTCAAAATCCCGTTCAATGATGTTATGCATGCCCTCGACCTGCCCCTTGGCACGCGGGTTGTGAACGGCATTGATCTGTACCTGAATACCCAGTGTCGCACACAGGTTTTTGAACAGGGCACCGGTATTGGCGCTGCCGGGATCAAGCATGATCATGTGCGGCACCCCGTGGAAGGGATCATTCCGGCCCCGGTATTGCATGGCATTGATGATGATGCTGGAGAGGTTTTCGCCGGATTCGCCGCCGTACACGTATTCGACATAAACGGTGCCGGAGGCATGATCCGTCACGGCATAGCGCCAGACCCGGTCATTTTCCACCCTGGCCAGATTGCCCGGCTTGTTGTGGTAGTAGACGCTGGAATCCATGACGGCCAGGCCTCTGTTGCGCGGCAGGTAATACAGCACGCACAGGGAGGCATCCACCTGCCAGAGATAATTCGGGTGCGGCGATCGCAATGCCTGAGCCGGGGCCGGGCGGTCCAGCTGATCCGGGTGCAGGCGATAGCCGCGCAAGGCCCGTTCAATGGCACTGATACTGAGTGGGCGCAATGCTCCAGTGGCCCTGTCCAGAGACTCGGCCCGGATTGCGCCATTACTGCGCAGCATGTCGACGGCTAGCCCGACCTTGCCCAGCTGCTTGCCGGTTTGCTTGCGACTCTCACGCAGCAGTGCGCTGATCAGCCGGGCCTCAACCAGGGTCAGGGCGGAGGTGCCGTTGTCGCTGCGAGGCTTGCGATCGCCCTGCATGACATCGCGCAGCCAGCCGTACAGCGTTTTAGGTGTAACCTGCAGGTTGGTGGCATGGCGGGCGACAAATGCGCCCTTGCCGCTGTGGGGGATGTCTCGTAATTGTTGTGCCAGCATGACCAGCTCCTCAGTTGTGGGTTTGCCCATCTTCAAATTTTCCCCAGTCGACATTCAGCTTTGCGATGGCTTCATCCGCTTCCTGCTGGCCTTGTTGTGTTTCCCAGTAGGGCGACTGGGTACTGTCATCATCCAGCCACAGCCCGTAGTCGGACTGCAGCAGCCGGGCGGCGTGCATGATCTGGTTGATGCAGCCGGCCATGAACGGGGTATGGTCAACGCCATTCCGCTCACCGTGGGCAACCAGCTCGGCAAATGCCCCGGCCAGCTGGCGGGTGATGCGGTCGGTTTCGATGCTGGCGACCAGTCCGGCAATGCCGACACGCAGTTCCTGTCCTTCGTGATCCGGGTCCGGTTCCTCCAGCTCCTTTCGGCGGCCCTGCTCAACCAGCTTGCGGCTCAGGTTGTCCAGTTTGCCTTCCATTTCATCCAGCTTGCGGTTCTTGTTGGACAGCACCGCGTCTTTGGCTTTCAGGTCATCGCGGGAGGCGCGCAGGGCGGCACGCAGCTCGCGTACGGACATGCGGTCTACGTCGTCGAGCGTGAGACCGGCGACGGTTTGGCCTTCTCCAAGCGCTTCAATGTCAACATCGTCAAGCGCCATAAGTTCGAGTAGCTTGGATTTGGTCTTTACTTGCTGAAGCAAATGTGTCGACGTCGACACATTTGAAGGCATCTTCAGCACTGCATTCATCATTTTACTGGCAGTGAATCGGGATAGACCGAGCTCCTCCAGTGCAACGCCAAAACGCCCATGCCCCTCCATCTCCTTGATCAGAATCAGCCGCCGTCCCAGCTCAATCGCCGCCTTGGCGCTGGCCTCGATGAAAAACGCGCATTCATTCAGGACGCGCTCATAGCTGTAGGGCAGGCCGTCGCCATAGGTGGCGACCACCTGCTGCAGCTCCTGCCGGGCGACCAGATCCAGGGTGTGGCTGTCGTTCCCGTCTTTCATCCCGACTTCTCCACGGTATTGCCGTTATCCAGCCAGTGGGCACCGGCCAGCACGCGGCTGTTAATCTCGTTAATCCGCGCCTGACTGCGCTGGACATGATTGGCATGTGCCTGGGCAATCTGCAGCAGGGCAATGCTGTGGGCATAACGCCCGGTTTCCAGCTTCTGTACGAACCCTTCCCGCTCCAGCGTATTCAGGCAGTGGGTAATGGTGCTGGGCGATTCATTCAGCGCGTCAGACAGCTGTTTGTTGCTGAGACCATCCAGCGTATGCCCCCTGAGGGCAGCCAATACGCGCAACACCTTGTGTCCGGCCCGGTACGTGGTGGGGTTATTTTCTTTGCTCATTGCTTGAAATCCTTTTAAGATTCGAGTTGAACGAGATAATCCCGGACGGCTTTTTTGGCATGGAAGCCCATGCCGAAATGCCCTTTGTTGTAACCCCGGATAATCCGGCACAGGCTCATGTAATCAATGGCCTGTGTTTCCGCGAATTCACGCATGGTGGTTCCGGTCGCCCGGAGGTGATGCTTGAACCGGATTTTCTCCTGCTGGCTGATGGCGGCATCCGGGTCGATATCCGGGGTGCTGATTTCAGTCTGTGTCTGCATGTTCTTCCTCGGTAGTGCCCGGCGTTGCAGCACCGGGCGGGTTGGGTTGGTTGCGAAAAGGATGAAAAACAATGGTTTGTTATCGGGTTCAGGAACTGGAGGGCTTTCAGGCCCTGCTGGACTCCTGGGAACAGCGCGGGGTGTATCTGCCGCTGTTTGTGGAATACTCCTCGCACGAGGGGCTGATTCCGTTGCAGGCGACCTACACCCTGCACACGCCGGAAGGTTATGTGGCCTCCCTGGTGTTGCCTGATGCGGAGCGCCATGTGCATCGCTTCAGGAGTAAATACGCGGTCATAGAGGTTCTCCGGCAAGCATGCGATGAAGCAGATGACGACGCTGAGGCGGACGACAGCCCGGACGGCTAGTTATGCTTACCCGCTTGGCCTCGCGTCGTTCAACATGCTCGCTTTGCAGGCGGCGGGCAACGGTCAGCAGCGCCAGCCAGTCAAGAGGGCGCATGGTGGGTTCATGCTCGGTCAGGTGTGCGGACAGTTGCGCCTTGTATTCATGGCAGAGTGCGTCCTGTTCGGCCTGCCTGGCGGCTTCACGTTCGCGCCAGCGCTGCATGGCCTCGGCTTGTCCGGTGACTTCTTCGCTGGTGATGGGTTGTAAATCGCTCATCAGTGTCTCCTTAAAACCCGGCGTTGCAGCACCGGGCGGGTTGGGTTGGAGCGGTTCCGCCGCTCGTCGGGTGGCTGTGTTGGTTGCATCTGTTGTGTTTATGATGTTCCCAAATGGTTACATTGTCAAGAATCCAAATGGAATCTTATGAAAGAAAAAGGTGAATCTGGTATCGGCGTAAGAATTGCTCATATTAGAGGGGATATGACTCAAGCCGAGTTTGCGGAACGTACGGGAGTTGGGCGAACAACTGTCATCAGATACGAGTCAGGGGACCGTTCTCCAGATGTTGTTTTTGTTTGTAGAGTAATAACTGAGTTCGGCGTTGATCCTGTGTGGTTGCTCATGGGGGACGGTGAATTTAAGCAAGTAAAGCTGGCAACAGATGAACAGTTCTTGCTGGACCACTACCGTGCTGCCAGTCAGCAGGGCAAGAATGCCATTCTGGGCGCGGCACTGGGGCAGGGTGGCAATATCAGCCAGCAGTTCAACGCACCCGTCCGGCAGATGGCGGGGCGTGATGTCGTGATCAATCAAACAGGGGCTAAACGTGGCAAGAAAAACAGGGAACCGCCCGGTTAAACAACAGTTTCACGCCCCGGTTGCCCAGGTGGCAGGCCGGGACATCATCATCAACCTCACTATCGTCTGTTCTTCAACAGGAGGCGCTCATTATGAAAGCTGTGCATTGGCTGGCCTGTCTGGGTCTGGTCGGCTGCGTCAACACCCCCATGGCGGAACAGGCTCCGCCCCTTGCGGCAAAGGCTGCCACGGCGGATAAGCTGCCTGCCCGCATCACCCCGCCGCCGGAAAACCGCTGGCAATGTGGCCCCCGTCCCTACTGCAAGGACATGCAATCCTGCGAGCAGGCGAAGTTCTACCTGAACGAGTGCGGTCAGGACAGCCTGGATCGTGACGGGGACGGTATTCCCTGCGAAAACGTCTGCGCCCGCTGAGCACCCCGAACCACTTCATCCTTACGCTACCCCCGTCTTTTTCCGGCCACCCCGTTCATGAACGTTCATGAACGGCTCATGCCGCCTGTCTGAACTCAATGACAGCCGTTATTTTTAATTCATGCCCTCACCTTCTAACCTGCCATCATTTCAGTACGGCAGGCAACCATGCGCAATCCGACCCCTCAACACGGACAAAACTCCAGCGCCAGTCTGGCGCATCTGGCCCCGGCATTTTTTGCCAAAGCGGACCCCTCCCGCTGCTGTATCCATAAAACCGGACCGGATACCGTGCGTGTGCGCGGCCTGGCACTGGCCGTACAGGGTGCAGTAATGCGCATTGACGACTCAGCGGTCGTCATGCCGGACGAGCTGCAACCAGGTACTGATTACTTTATTCACATTTGCCTGGACGGCTGGCTGGTTGCCAGTTCGTCAGCGCTGGCCCCGGATGGTTATGAGCCGGACGAGTGCCGGGTGCTGGGAGGATTTCATTATTCCGGCCTGCCACCGGACACAACGGTAACCAGTGGTGGTTTCGCTACCAGCGGTGACGGCATGCACTGGTCACAGGCCGATGTGGACAAATTGGCAGGCATTAATGCCTGGTCCTGCTGGGACCAGCACTGGCGGCCCCGCAGCGCACCCCAGGGTATGGCCCATGTTCCGGCGATCCATGCCTGGGTGGATATTTATTTCTGCGGCCAGGAGCCGGACTGGGGCACATCGCTGCACGGCGTCACTGCAGCCAGTGGTGCATACCTGCCGAAAGTCCCTCAAGGCGCTGGCGGAAATGGCAGTACATCCTGCAGCCGTTTTGGTTGGTGGGAGGCGGCTGAAGTTGCTGCCAGTCAAGGTAAGCGGCTGCTGCATGAATGGGAGTTCAACCAGGCAGCATTCGGCGTGACCGAAGCGCAATCGCTCACAGGATCGGATCAGTTACTGATTACTGGTTTTGAGCCTGGTTATACATCCCGCTACGGACTGATGCAGGCGACTGGCAACCGCTGGACCTGGGGGGCTGATCATGGTCAGCGTGACATGGGAGCCACGGCAGCGGCATGGGGCTGGCGTACCAATACATTGGGACGTGGCTCCATCTATACTGAGACCACAACAAGTGACATACGTGTATTGTTAGGTGGCAACCGCAGCCATGGCGCGCATTCCGGCTCCCGGTGCGCCAGCTGGAGCCCCTACCCATGGAGCAGTGGCTGGAACATCGGGTTGCGGGCCGCCAGTGACCACGTGCAACCTGTATAGCGGAGCGGAAGCGACGCGATGAGCGAGTTTGAAAACAGTCGGCAATTGGTCATTGTTGAAAAGTACGATGATGTAATTGCGTACCTGTATCCCATCCTGCACAGCCTGCCAAAGTCGCATGCCGTTCTGCGGCGCAAGGTGCTGGATTGCCTGCTGGAACAGCCAAGGCTGTTTATTGAGGCGGGTAAGAGTGGTCAGGTGAGCCGACTGTACGCAGCAGATGCCAATCTGGCATTGTTGCGATGGTATTTGCGGTTCCTGTCTGACGGTGGTCGGCGGTTGATGGGGCGACGGCAAACTGAAGTTGCATCCGTCAAAATCGCTGAAGTCGGTCAGTTGCTGGGTGCGTGGATTCGCAACCGGCAGGAGCGCAAATGAGGTGGCAGTGGCATAGGTGGCAACCGCAACAATGGCGCGAATTCCGGCTCCCGGTGCGCCAACTGGAACAACTACCCATGGAACAGTAACTGGAACATCGGGTTGCGGGCCGCCAGTGACGAGAAATCATGTACGCGGAATGGTTACGGCTATTTCGGTCGATCAGTTTGATCTGGTCAGCGCTGCCGTCTCGCTTCGGCGAATACAATACAGGGTTCGGAGAGCGGTGAGTAGTGAGACATCGAAAGCCGTGCCGACATTTTTTGAGAGTTGGGCATGGGGAATAAGCACCGCAACCTGATTGATCAGATTGCAGCGCCAGATAATCTGTGGCGTGCCTATCATCAAACCAGAAAAGGCAAGCGTTACCGACTGGATCACCTGCGCTTTCGGGAGCATCTGGCGGTCAATCTGTCTGTGCTTGGAGATGAGCTGCGCTGTGGGCAATATCGACAGGGGGAGTTCCGGCAGTTTGTGGTAACGGAGCCAAAGCCGCGCCTGATTTCAGCTTTGCCATTTCGGGATCGTGTAGTGCAGCACGCAATCTGTAATGTCATTGAACCGGTGTTTGAGCGCATGTTTTTGCCAAACAGCTATGCCTGCCGTACCGGGCGAGGTACGCATGCAGCCGCACGGGATGTGCAGGCGCGTCTGAGGCGTATGCAGCAACATGGCGAGGTCTGGTTTCTGAAAACCGACTTCAGCCGCTATTTCGCCAGTATCAATATCAGCAAACTGCATGGAATGTTAAGAGCCAAAATTAGTTGCCGCGCTACACTGGAGCTGCTGAAGGAGATCATCCCTCCGGATAAAGAAGGCTTGCCTATCGGTAGTTTGTTGAGTCAGCTGTCCGCCAATCTCTATGGACATCAGGTGGATGCCTGGCTCCGGCATGACGTGGGTGAAGAACGGTTTGTACGCTACATGGATGATATTGTGATACTTGCCCATACCCCTGAATATCTGCATGCGCTGCGTTTGCGGTTGGGATGGTTTGCTGAAGCAGCATTAGGGTTGCATTTTTCGCATTGGCAGGTAACTCCAGCCAGCAGGGGTGTCAATTTCGTAGGCTATCGCATCTGGGCAACGCACAAGCTGCTGCGTCCTGGCTCCGTGCGGAGAGCACGTCGCAAACTTCGCAAGCTGCAAGGCTCGGAACGACAACAGTTTCTGGCTGCATGGCGTGGTCATGCAGGTCATGCCGACTGTTTTAACCTGATGGAGCGGCTTGGCGTGACGCCAGGTCAAAATTATTGAATGTCTGAGGTGATACGTAATGGACTTGTCGAAAATTCGCAGCCGTACTGATCTGGAACGCTTGCGCCAAAATGATGCTGCTGCGCATGCTGCATTTATGGAACGTTTGCGTCAATCCATGGTGGTGCAGGTCGATGTAGCTCAATACCCGGAAGGGTATGGGGAGCCGGACTATCCCGGCCCCATAGTGGAGCCACAATTCGAGCAGCGCGAAAACCTGAGCCTGATCAGTCGATACGGGTTGACCCCGGCAGATTTCAGCTAACAACCCGCGTTATTTTATCTGTCATGCGGCCATTGCCGATACTGGCAGCATGAGCAAACAGACAGCCACAGTCATAACTCCTGAGCGCGACCTGCCAATGCGCGGCGAATTTCTCGTCGCGCTGCGGCTTGTTGATGCGGAAGGCGCGGCAACGAAGCTGGTGCAGATACTGCCTGGCGGCGCCTTCCGTGCCCGTGATGGGCGTCCGGGGAATATGCAGGGTTGCGTAGTCGATGACTGGCGCATGAATGCGTCTGTTGCAGCCCGGTTAATTGCTGCGTTTGACGCCCAGGGCATGCCGCTGCTGATCGATTATGAACATCAGACAGTGGCATGCCGGGACAATGGCCACCCTGCACCGGCTGCCGGCTGGGGCGTGCAGTTGGTCTGGCAGGATGGTGGGCTGTATGCCGTCGTGCAGTGGACATCGCAGGCACTGGAGTATATCCGTGCCGATGAATACCGCTTCATCTCCCCCGTGTTTGAGTTCGACCCACAGACCGGCGATGTGCTGCACTTGCTGCATTGTGCTCTGACCAATTTCCCGGCGCTGACCGGCATGCTGCCGGTGACGGCGCGCCAATCCATTTCTCAGGAATCTGACATGAAACTGAAACCAGAAACGCTGGCGCTGTTGGGGCTCAACACTGCGCAATCCGATGATGCAGACGCAGTACATGGTGCTGTTGCTGCACTGAAGGCAACAGCAGCGGCTGAAGGCTCGGTGACTGCCGACAAGCCGTCACCCCCTGATCCGGCCCGATATGTGCCGGTTGCAGTGCTGGAGGGGCTCAAGGGCGAACTGGCTGCCCTGCGGGCCGAGCGCAATCAGGATGCAGTGAATGCCCTGATTGCGCAGGGACTGAATGAGGGTAAATTGCTGCCGGTTCAGGAGCCATGGGCGCGCGAACTCGGAACAGTGAACATGACTGCATTGAAAAACTATCTGGAGAGCACGCCTGCTGTGGCGGCATTGCGTGGTACGCAGACGGGCGGTGTTGCTCCGGTTGGCGATGGAACAAGTGGCGCACTAAGCGAGGCACAGCGCGAAGCCATGCGCGTCGCAGGCTGGTCCGCTGATGTATTCAAGGAGGTCCAGTAATGGCATTGATTACGGCGGGGTTGATTCAGGCGCTGAATACCGGATTCCGTGATGATTTCCAGCGTGGCCTGGCTGATGCACAGGCGGAGGTAATGTGGACCCGGATTGCAACCGAAGTGCCGTCTGTCACTGCATCCAATACCTACGGCTGGCTGGGTGACATGCCGCAGCTGCGTGAATGGATTGGCGATCGCCAGGTGAAGGATATCAAGGAGCACGGTTATCAGATCGTCAACAAATCCTATGAGGGCACGGTAGGCGTTAAACGTACCCTGATTGAGGATGACCAGTTCGGCATGTACCGCCCGATCATGCAAGGGCTGGGCACATCGGCTGCACGCCTGCCGGATGAGTTGCTGTTCGGCCTGCTGAAGAATGGTCACGCCAATCTGTGCCATGACCAGCAATTCTTTTTCGATACTGATCATCCGGTCTATCCCAATGTTGATGGCACGGGCACGGCGATCACGGTCGGCAATGTGGCTACAGGATCGGCACCGGCCTGGTACCTGCTGGATGTGAACAATGTGCTGCGCCCGTTTATCTGGCAGTCCCGTAAAAAGCCGGAGCTGGTGGCAATGACGGCCAGTAATGACGAGCAGGTGTTCACTGCCAATGAGTTTCGCTATGGCGTGGACATGCGCGGCAATGCCGGGTACGCATTCTGGCAACTGGCATACAAAAGCCAGGCTGTGCTGGATGAGGACGGCTACGCCGCTGCGCGTGCGGCCATGATGAATGTCAAAACCGATGGCCTGCGTCCCTTGAATGTGCGCCCGTCTCTGTTGATCGTGCCGCCGGCGCTGGAGAAAGCAGCGCGCAATCTGTTGTTGAAGGACAAGGACGGCGGTAATCCCTGGTATGGCAGTGCCGAGCTGCTGGTCACACAACTGATTTCATAGGTGAACCAAGTCATGAGTGATGCGAAACCCGATGCCAAGGCTGCTGATAAGGCAACGGCAAAACCTGTCGCTGACAACGATGCCGTGGCCGTGCGCGTCTCTGCGCGCGGCGTGGAGACGCGATTCCGGGGAGGCGTTCCGTTTGGACGTGAACCGCGTGAAATCATGGTGGACAGGCGAATGCTGGCCATGTTGCGGGCTGACCCGTATCTCCAGGTGGAGATGGTGGGCTGATGTACTGTACGCAGCTGGACATCGCGGAGCGCATTGGGCAGCAGGAGCTGCTGCAGTTGACTGACCGCAGCCGCACCGGCCAGGTGGACAGTGTTGCGGTTGAGCGGGCCATCGCCGATGCCGGTGCAGAAATGGATGGTTATCTGGCCGGGCGTTATGTGCTGCCGTTTGATCCAGCTCCTCCCCTGTTGGTGCGGATTGCGGTCGACATTGCGGTTTATCAGCTGTTCTCGGTACGCCGTGGTGGCGGCATGGTTGAAGATGTGCGGCATCGTTACCGTGATGCCGTCAAGCTCCTGGAGGGGATAGCCGCCGGGCGGATTCAGCTGGGGCAGGTGCCGGAGCCTGCGGTGGTAGAGGACGATATTGTCATGCGTTCGGCACCTGGTGACTGGTCCCGTGCAGCTGCAACGGAGGCCGATGCATGAGTCTGTTGCTGCTGGAGCAGGCGGTGGTTGCCCAGCTGCAACCGGCACTGCCGGGGTTGACGGTGGAGTCCTATCCGGACGACCCGGATGGTTACACCCTGCTGGACCCGGTCGGAGCAGTCCTGGTCGCCGTGGGCAATAGCCGCTGGAGCGGTATTGCCAACCAGACGGGACAGGAGCGCAGGGTGCGGATAGTGGTCGCCGTGCTGACCCGTAATCTGGCCACGCACACCGGCGCTTACAGCGTTATGGACAGGGTGTTGGCAGCTCTGCTGGGCTGGATGCCGTCCGTCGGAGAATGGCAGCCATTGTTTGCAGCCTCTGACCGGTTTGTTGAGTTTCGGGATGGGGTATGGCGGCACGATATGGTGTTCGAGAGCGCCAGCTACGTGGTCAGCCAGTTTAATCCATGTATTTAACCTAAAGGAATTTTGCACATGCCATACAAGCAAATTATCACAACCAGTGCGGCCCAGATTGTCGCCCAGAAGCTGACGACAGCCAGTCAGGCTGCGTTTATCAGTGCAGTGGCCGCACGGGTCAAGGCCGCCCGCGAAGCGGTTGATGTCGATCTGGCCAACCGGGTACTGGCAGCTGAAGAGAAGGCACAGCAGGCGCTGAATAAATCGGAAATTCTGGACAGCTTCGAGAAGGGGCAGCTGGAGGATGCGTTTGTCCAGTTCCTGACAACCTCGGGGCTGGAGACCGTTCTGGCGGCCATGGCGTTCAGTATTGACGGACAGTCCTACACGCTGGCATCCGTTATTGAGCACCTGGTGCAGTCGGATAAAATTGCCCAGGAGGACTTCACCTTCGACGACCAGGGCAATCTGAACAGTGCGGTCTATACCCTGCAGGATGGCTATCAGGCCATCATGAACTACGTCCGGACGGATATGGTCAATCCGGAAACCGGTCTGCCGTCGGGTGATATCCAGTTTGACGGGCAGGCCAATAACTGGCGCGGATTCCAGGTCTCTGAGCGCTTTATTTTCCGGCAACTGAAGCAGGCCACCACCATTGAGGGCCAGCCCTATGATTACGTTGCTGATCATCAGTTGCTGTTCCGGTCGCACCCGCAGTACGACATTACCGGGCTGTTGACGCCCGCGCAAAACACAGGATCGGGAGTGCCTGACCTGAACAGTGATGGCGTTGTTGGCACCGGCACTGATCCGGGCGCGGATATTCCGGTGGATGAAAACGGCAATCCGGTTTGATCGGTGGCCTGATGGGTCGGGCATCCATTGGGATGCCCGGCTACATGTAACGCGAGAGTAATTGCACATGCCTGTCATCATTAATCCCAAGCAGCACGGGTTGTTCGTGGCACTGGAAGCGACACCGGGTACCTATGTGGCACCGACGGCAACGGCATACCTGATGACCGAAGGGCTGAAGGTTGACCCGAACCAGATCGATAAAGAAACGATCACGCTGGATTCGTTGAACCGGCCCAGTGATATTGTTGCGCTCAAAAAGCGCCATACCAAGGCAGCATTCCGGGTGCCATTATCATGGGCCGCCGCCGCGCCCAGTACGACGGCCAACCTGTTACCGGTTAATCCCCTGTTGCAGGTTTGCGGCGGGTCGGCACCAGTGGCCGTTACAACACCGGCAGCGGGCATCCGGTATGACGAGGTGGCTGACACGGCATCAGTCCTGTCGGCATCATTGAGTTACCGTCGCCGTCGGAATGCGACGCAACAGTATGAGCGTAAAATTCCCGGCTGCCGGGGTAGCGCCGGATTTGAGTGGGAGTTCGGCAAAATTCCAATGTTTGTGTTCGATCTCATGGGCGGGCATATCGACATCCTTCAATCCGGGGCACTGAATGGTACGCCAGGTACCCAGCTGACCAATATCGGCCTGGCATCCAGCGCCACCAATACCGCCAATGTGCTGCTGAATGGCAAGTCCCTGTGTCTGTACAGGTTCGGCATCAAGAACCTGTTTCGGACCCAGGCAACAATCCAGGATTCCATGTGTGGTACCGGGGCGCTGGCTGACCTGGTGTCCAATGCTGATCTGACACTGACATTCCGGCACCCGGATATCGTGTCCGAACTGAATCCGGATGCCTATTTTGGGGGTAACTACCCCTTTACCATTACCTGCAAAGGGGATGGAGCATTTGCGGCCCGTCAGCTGATTTTTGATCTGCCACTGGCCAATATTGCCGATGTCAAAGAGGTTGACCTGCCGGACAACACGCTGGGTATTGAGATGACGCTGACCCAGCTGGAACCACTAACCCTGACACATGTTTAAAGTTTAAAGGTGAATCATGTTTTATCGAGGCATCAACCCGGTCGTGCGCGATCCGGTGGATATTCCCGTTGCCGGCGATGAGCCGGTCCGGTGGGTGGCTGTCTGGAAACGCCCCAACAAGGCAGTCCGGCGTGAGTTGGCCGCTGAACGTATGGCGGATGGCATTGCCGCCAGTCAGCTGGAAGCGCGGCTCAAGGCGGCAATCAGCGAGGCTGATCCTGCGGCGCTGGAGCAGCTGGTGGCCGATACGCAGTCCGAGGGGCTGCGTATTGAGGAGCGCAGCAAGGACAGGATTCGCGCCCATCTGGAGCGGATCGACGGTATCGAGGATGAGGGTGGCAATCCGGTGGCGTTTACTCCGGATATTCTGGAACAACTGCTGGCGTGGGATGAGTTCTATCTGCCGCTGTCCCTGTCACTGGGGCGGCTGACTGACGGATCGATTGTAGAGGAAGCCGCCACAAAAAACTCATTGATGCCGGCTGGCACTGGGCTGGAGCTGGATTTCCCGCCCGAGGTACTGATCCGGCAGGAACCGCTGCCATCGACGATGCCGAGTACTACGGCGTCAGCCGACGCATAACTGATGCGTTCCGGGCTCGGCATGAAACCGCTCCCCAGGAGCGGTTTTTTGTCTGGCCGGAAAATGAAACGGCAATCCGTGTTTTTCTCGAAGTCTGTGATCAGTGGCGCTATCCGCCGTTGGGTGGTTTACCGTTGGGGCTGGATGCGGCGGTGGTGTTCCAGTGGCTGGCGTTGTCAGGGCGTCAGCGGCGGGCCCGGCAGCTATGGCCGCAGTTACGCCTGATCGCATCCGGTGCAATGGCCTGCTGGCAGGCGCAACAACAGGAGCAGGATGATGACGACGACAGTATTGGGGATACGGGTTGATCTGGATGCTGCCAGGGCACGCGCAGAACTGGAGGCGTTGCGTCAGCGCCTGAAGGTATTGGCTGATGACAGTGGCCTGTCCGGACATGCCGGCAAGCTGCGGCAGGTCTCCAATGAATACTCGGGGCTGTCGGCCAAACTGTTGGTGGTGAAAAGCGCCATGGCCGTGCTGACGGCATCCGTGGCCGGTGCTGTGCCGGTGATGGGGCAGATGGCGGTCACTGCCGGTGCGGCTTTTGGCACGGTCATGGCAACAGCCAGCGTGGCCGCCATGACCAAGGAGTTGCAGAAGTTATCAGACAGTACCGGAACATCCGCACAAGCGCTGCAGGAATGGCGCTTGGCAGCCCGTTTTGAAGGCATCTCGGCTGAGCTGGGCGAGCTGGGGGATATTGGCAATGTTTTTGTTGACTTGTCCGAGAAGATGGACAAGCTGGGAACCGAGGACGGCAAGGACTTTGCGGAAGCGCTGAAAGCCATTGGCCTGAATGCTGCTGAAATCAAGAATGCCAAACCGGAAGCGGCATTGCTGAAAATCGGCGATGCGCTGGCAAAAATCAAAATGTCCGACCGGGACAAGTCGGCCTTCCTCTCCTATATCTCCGAAGATGCGGCCAGCCTGTTGCCATTACTGGAACAGAATGCTGCCAAGTTCAACGAAATCCGCCAGTATGCAACTGCCGTCGGGGCTATCCAGTCCGATGCCCAGCTGGAGTCCATGAAGCAGACCAATACCGAACTCAGCTACATGAAGCTGGGTCTGGAAGGGATTATGACCCAGTTGTCAGCGGTTGGGTCACGTGTGGTCAATACGTTGGGGCCGAATATCCGGCAGCTGTTTGTGGATGCCCGCAGCCCGCTTCAGGCGTGGGGTGTTGCGGTTGATGTCACGCTGCAGAAGTTCAAGGCCGATCTGGAAAGTGACGGCTGGGGCGCTGCATTCTCGCGCATGTTCCAGTCTGCCTATCCGACCCTGCATCAGTTTGTGGCGTCAGCGGTGGATTTCGGGCGCGGCTATGGACAGGCATTTGCAGGGCCGATGCTGGAGGAACTGAAACGGGCCTATGCGGGGATCGGTGCCGCGCTGACCGGGGCTGGTGGCGCTGAGGCGCTGGGTCGGGGCATGGGTGAGGCCATGCAGCCGGTGATCGGGATCGTGCATAACCTGTCGGGTGCCGTACAGCTGCTGATCAGCAATTGGGACAGCCTGAAGGCGGTGGCATCCATCACGCCGGTCGGGTTCATGGTGGCGCACTGGGATACGGTAGTATCTGTATTTACTGCGGTCGGGAATGGTATCCGTTCTGCAGCAGAGGCGCTGGGCATCCTGAATCCGGCTACTGCAGACAGTGCATCCGGGGTACAGGTATTTCTGGCTGCCCTGATGGCTTTGCTGGGTGGTGCCGCATCGACCAAACTGGCGCTGGGGGCAATCGGGGCAGCCGTCAGTACGTTTGCGTTTGCCCTGGGGCCGCTGGTAACGGGTCTGGGGGTGGCGACTACTGCCCTGCGGGTATTGGCTGCTGCTGCAATTGCCAATCCGGTAACGGCTGCAGTGGCGGCCATCGCTGCGGGTGCTGCGCTGCTGTATGCCAACTGGGACAAGGTGTCCGGATGGTGGTCCGGGTTGTGGTCTGGTGTTGTCAGTGTTGCCAATTCTGCCTGGTCGTTGGTGCGCGGCATATTCCTGGATAATTCAATCGGACAGGGTATTGTGTCGGCTTGGTCGAGTGTTTCCAGTGGACTGTCCGGGGTTTGGGGTGATTTGAGTGCAAAGGCGGCATCTGCATGGAATGCTATTACGCCAGCGGCCAAGGCAGGACTAGATATGTGGCTGGATGCTCACAAGGTGGCGTTTTCCGTATTGCGGGGCTGGATTGGTCCGCTATGGTCTGATGTCGCTGGCAAAGTGAAGGCTGGGCTGGTAGAGGTCGGTGCTGTTGCAAGGGCGGGTTGGGATGCGGTAGTAAAGATTGCTGAACCGGTGGGAGGAGCCCTGAAAAGCCTGGTAAATACCGCACTGGATGGTTTGAAGCTGGCAGTCTCTGCAGGCTGGGAAGGGGTTAAATCGGTCATCCGTTTGGCTCTACAGGTTTTACAGGGTGATTTTTCGTCAGCGTGGGATGCTATCAAGCGGGAGGTTCAGGGTTTTATCGCTGATGTGTTAGGGAGTTTCCGCACGGCGGCATCTGATTTCGCCAGTTTGGGGAGTGACATGCTTTCCGGGCTGTCTACAGGCATTTCCAGTGGTGTTAAAGGAGCCGTTGATAAAGCCAAGGGTGCTGCGGCTGATGTTTACCAGGCGGTAAAGGATTACTTCCAGATACGTTCCCCGTCTCGCGTGATGCAGGGCTTGGGGATAGAGGTTTCTGCTGGTCTGGCGGTCGGTATTGAGGGGGCTGGTGATCAGGCGGTTCAGGCTGCCGCAGCTGTGTCAATGCGCATTTCTGACGAGTTTGGCCGTATGGCTGATGACATTAATAGTGCACTGACAAACTCGTTTGCAAATCTGGATTTTAGCAATCTCGGCTCCAGTCTGATCGGGATATTCAAGCAGCAGGTTATTCAGCCATTGCTGTCATCTGCGCTGCAGCCTCTATCATCCGGCATTGCCGGAATATTCGGTGGCCTGAAAAATACAATCAGCCAGGCACTTGGCGGCAGTGGCGGCATTCTGGGTTCCATCACTGGGGCTCTCGGGCTCGGTGGCGGTGCTTCAGGCAGTGGCCTGCTGGGTGGCATTACCTCCAGTCTGGGCAGCCTGTTTGGCGGTGGTGGCAGCGTCACAACCGCACTCAGTGGCATCGGCTCTGCCCTGGGTGGTTTCGCATCGGCGCTGGGGCCGATCGGCATTGCTGCTGGTGCGGTGGCAGTCTTCACCAAACTGTTTGGCGAAAAGCAAAGCATCATTGCCAGTTTCGGGCAGACAGCCAATGCTGCTGATTTCAATGCTTACCACACCCGGCGTGATGGCGGAAATGCACTCAATGCCTCGTCCGTATTCGGCACTTTCGGCCTGGTGGATGGCTCGCGCTCAGTGGGTCGGGATGATCCGAAACAGGTGGAAGGTATCCGCAACATGCTGGCAGGCTTGGCACAGCTGGATCATATTATAGCCTCATTTTTGCCCCAGACCACCATCGAGACAATCCGCAACCGGCTGGATGGATTCAGTGCCAGCGCTACGGATACCGCAGGACTGGTGAAGGAGCGCACCCAGGCCGTTTTTCAGGAACTGCCTGCCATCCTGCAGCGCGCCGTTCAGGGGGGTACCAACATCATGAGCCAGTCGGCAGAGGTGATTGCTGCCCGTTTTGCCTATCTGGCGGATGTCAATAATCAACTGTTACCAGCCCTGGGGCAGCTGGGCCTGCGCATGGGAGGCACCCAGGAGTCAGCACTGGCGGCAGCCACCGGACTGGCCGACCTGATGGGGGGCATTGAGGGGGTCACAAAGGCGGCTGCGACCTATTACAATGAATTTTACAGCCAGGAAGAGCGGCAGCAGCTGGCGCTGGCAAATGCTGCTGCGACAGTCGCACAGTTTAATGATGCATTGGGCAGGACCGGTGCCGGTGCCATCGATACCCACGAAGAGTTCCGCAAGTACATTGAATCGTTGAACCTGACGACACAATCCGGCAGGGAGGCGTATGCCGAAGCGATGAAGATTGTTGAAAGCATGGACCTGCTCGCGGATACCGGCAAGAGCCTGCAGGAAAACATCAATGCCCTGCCCGTCAAAATGCTCGACAACGCAGCGGCCATGCTGCAGGCGGGCGATGCAGTTGATGCGGTACGACGGCAGACCGAGGAGGCGCTGGGCGGTGTTGGTGAGGCGCTGGGCGGGCTGGGGAATGCGGCTAAAAGCACCATGGCGCTGATCACGGCGTCAGTCAATGCGGCCCTGAAGGCAGCCGGACAAGGTGTGGCGGCGAATGATAGCGGCTTTGGTGCGGATGGCAGTCATGCCCTGGGACTGGATTATGTGCCCAGAGATGGCTACCGGGCGATTCTGCATAAAGGGGAGATGGTTTTGACGGCGCAACAGGCCGCCAGCATTCGGGGGGGTGGTGCTGCGCAGGTGGCGGTCAACATCCAGCCGCAGTTGCAGATTGTGGTCAATAATGCCAGCAGCAGCGCCAAGGTGCGGGTGGAGCGGGGTACTGATGCCGCCGGCAACATGACGGCTACCCTCACCATCGAAGATATCGAGGCCGGGTTGGCTGACCGTATCCGCCGTCGCAAGGGGCCGCTGGCATCCCTGTCCGGAGGACTGCGCTGATGCCGTTGGTTCCTGCTCTCCCCATCAGTATCACCCCACGCCCTGCGCTGAGCTGGTGTGAACGTTGGGTGACGAGTCGCATCGTTAATGAGACCCCCTGGCTGGATATCGACTGCCAGTTTCTGCTCGATAGTTCCGCTGAGCGCGGCTCGCTGGCAGCCCTGACCGGCTTCTCGGCCCCGGCCTGGCTGGGGTGGCACCTGCCGGACGGGTACCGTATCCGGTTGCGGGATGAGCCGGATCATCAGTTCATTACAGCGACCCGGACCCGGACGGATGCCCGGTTCGAGGCCGTGTTTGCCGGCTCGGCATTTGCAACAGCGCCAGCGTACACGGCGGTAGCTCCTTCCTGGTTCCGGTGCCTGGTACCGACTGGCTACACCAGTCAGCAGCAACGGTTGCGTTCGGTCCAGCAGTTTGCAAGCAATCGCACCCGGGTGACGGATCGTGCCAGCGGCAACCTGCATCATGTCAGCCTGACTGCCCGCAACCTGACCAAGGCACAATTTTTTGAGTTTCTGGGGTGGTGGAGTGAAGGCCTGAAATGGGGGCAAACTGCATTTTCATTCAGCATATCGGGCGTGGGCAGCAGTTGCTACATTGCGGGCTGGACGGCGCAGAAACGTGGGCTGTTCGATCTGGATTTTGAACTGAGGGTGCGTTGATGTTGCTGGACACCATTGAATTCTCGCGCGGGACTGCGGTCATCCGCTACGTCGCCTCCTATGCGACCCTGGCAGTCGGCACTGTCAGCTACTCGGCCTATGAGTTCAGTATTGAGGAGCCGGATTTTGCCGTTGACAGTGTTCCGCAAATGATCGTTACGCTGCCCAATGCCAGTGACAGTATCCGTAACTGGCTGGAGACTTACCTGAATCTGGGATCAGTCATGGCGACCTTCAGGCGCTATCAGGATGGCATCGCGGTCAAGACCGTTTCATTTCCGGTCATTGATGGCCGTTTCGAGGCCGACAGCATCGTCATCACGGCAGAACCCGTCAACATTAACGACCTGCGACTGCATAAGCTGCAGTATACGGTCACGCAGTTTCCGGGGCTGGCAGCATGAGCGTGGCAACAACCCAGATACTGAATCTGCCGGTTCCACCAACGGATCAGGAGTCATCACCAACCTACAGCATCCAGGGGCAGTCGAATACGGCCCGACTGGGTGAGGTCATCCCGATTCATTATGGCAGGCACGTGCTCTGGCCTGATCCGGTCATGACCCCGTACCGCGAATATGAGGGGGATGTGGAGTGGTATTATTTTCTGGGCTGTGCCGGGATTGGCAAGATCAGCACGGAACAGTGGCGTTTTGGTGACGTTTATCTGGATCAACTGCCCGCCGCTGACCGGCAGTATGAAACCCGGTATCCCGGTACGGTGCCAACCCTGGTGCCCGCTACGGTGTACAGTGCCCCCCATGGCAGCATTGAGCTGACTCAGGTTCCGTCCGCCGGTACGGTCGCCAACCCTGCAAATACAACAGTCACCGTGCTCGCGGCTGACGTGGAGCTGGCGGGCCTGGGTTATAACAATGATGACGGTACCATTGCCAGCCGCACGGTAACGGTACGGATGGAAACACGCACGCTGGATGCAGCCGGGACTGCGTTGACGGCCTGGGCGCTGCAGGCATCGCTGGCCATTACCGGTGCCCAGAAGGAGCCGGTACGCCGCACGCTGAAAGCGACGTTGCCGGCAGCCCGGCATGAAATGCGCCTGTATGTTGCGGCGGCTCCCGGCACCGACAGCCGGCAGATGGATCGGGTAATCTGGTCCGGTGCGCGTGGGTATGACTACATACATCCGAATTACGGCAATGTGACCCTGTGCGCCCTGAAAATCAAGGCGGTGGCCATGACGGCTGGTAGTGGCCAGACCTTGAGCGTGATCGGTACACGCTGGATTCAGCACTGGGATGGATCGGCGTGGACGGCTGCGCAGGCATCACGTTCAATTGTCTGGGCGTTGGTGGATGCGTACCTGCGTATTTGTGGATTGCCGCCAGACACGCTGGATATGGCTGGCCTGCTGGCGATGCACAACCGGCTGGAGGTGCTGGGGTTCAAATTCGATTACCGGTTTGACCAGGGCGTCAGCCTGTTGGCTGCAATGCAGGTTATTGCCCGTGCCGGTCGGTGCCAGCTGGTACAGGTCAATGGTATCTGGACGCTGGTGCGGGATGAGGCGCGGAATACTGTCAAGGCAGTATTCACGCCGGATAACAGCAAAGGCGTTTCCTCGGGGTACGCCGTCAAGGGCTATGCGGAAGCGGATGCCATTGTTGGCGAGTACATCAACCCCAATACCGGGCAACCCCAAACCCTGCAATACCCTGGCAGTCCCCCGCCGGCTCGCCCGGAAACCGTGCGTCTGGCCGGTATCTGTGAGCGCCAGCCTGCCTGGGACGAGGTCGTTTATTTGTGGCGCTCGGCCCAGCGGCGACGCTACGGTGAGTTTACGACCGGGCTGGAGGGCAATGATCTGCTGCCGCAGGATGTCGTCATGATTGCTGCGGATGGTACGGGCTGGGGCCATTGGGGAAGCATTGTGTCACAGTCCGGGGCAGACAGCGTACTGTCACAGCGTCTGCCATTTGCCAGCGGCACACTGGCAGTCCGCAGTTCGACTGGTTCATTGCAGGGTATTTATGCCATCAATGTTGCTGCTGACCAGGTGACTGTTACCGGCATTCCCGTGTTGGCGCTGCCGGCTGCCGGCCAGGAGCCGCTATATTACATTGCCCGTTCCGGGACAACTGAGCCGCAGCAAGTACGAATCACTAAAGTCGAGCCACAGGCAGATGATTATGTGCGGGTGTCGTTTGTCGTTGAAGACAGCGCAGTTTATGCCGCCGTGCCCGCCGCTCCTGCAGATATGTTGGCCAGTATCGGTCCGGCATCACTGGACATCCCATGGACGCAGGCAACTGGCCTGATAACCAGTACGGGTTACGATCTGCGTATTTCATGGGGAGCCGTTGCTGCTGCAGCCGGTGGTTACGTCGTGGAATTGCAGCGTGTCGGTACAACAGGATGGGCACGGGTCTATGCCGGGGCTGCTGTGACCTGTGTCGCGTCAGTTGTTAAAGGGCAGTACAACTGGCGGGTGGCAGCTGTTGGTAGTATGCAGGGGGAGTGGAAGGCCGGCAATCTGGAGGTTGGGGTAGGCGCAGCCCTGTTGCCGACTCCTGTGGTGGCATTGGCATCGGCCTTTACCGGCAGCTCACTGGAGATCGAATGGGCAGTGATTCCCAATGCGGCCCGTTATCGGGTCTCGGTTTACAGTACATCCGGGCTGGTGTTGCGGCGAACACGTGACGTGACGGGGACCAGCTTCCGCTATGCGGCGGAGTCCGGGCGGGATGATGCGGCTGGTCGGGCATTGACGGTGCGGGTGTGGGCCATGGATACGGCGGGTAATCTGTCGGCAGGTTATGGGCAGGTGGTAACAGCAAACCCGCAGATGGGGGCTGTGACCAGTGTCTCTGGCTCGGTGTCGGCAGGCGTTGCAGAACTGACGTACACAAAGCCGGCTGAAACTGATTTTGCCGGCATTCTGGTCTATGTCTCTGCCAGTTCTGCCTTCACGCCATCAGCAGCAACCCAGTTCTATGAGGGAGCAGCTGACCGTATCCGGATTCCGGTTTCTCCCGGTTCAACCCGGTATGTGCGGGTGGCTGCCTACGACTCCTGGGGGAGGGACGGGCTGGTATACACCAGCGCCTATACATTGACAGCTGCCGGGCTGGGGTCAGGCAATATTGCAGATGGCGCAATCACTGGTGCCAAAGTTGCTACCAATGCGATAACGGCGACTCATATCACTGATGGCTCCATACAGACCCCCAAGCTGGCGGCGAATGCGGTCACGGCCGGCAAGATTGCTGCCGGGGCTGTCACGGCGACGACCATTGCTGCTGATGCCGTTACAGCCGACAAAATTGCGGCGAATGCGGTCACGGCCTCTGAAATAGCGGCAGGGGCGGTTACCGTCGGCAAGCTTGGGGCGGGTGCTGTCACGTCCACAAACATAGCTGACAATGCGGTTATTTCCAGCAAGATACCCAGTAGCGCCATTACAACGACAAAGATCGCTCCCGGCTCAATCACGACAGGACTGATTGCAGCAAATGCGGTTGCGGCTGACAAAATTGCGGCGAATGCGGTCACGACCGGCAAGATTGCTGCCGGGGCTGTCACGGCGACGACCATTGCTGCTGATGCCGTTACAGCCGACAAAATTGCGGCGAATGCGGTCACGGCCTCTGAAATAGCGGCAGGGGCGGTTACTGCCAACAAGATCAATGTTGCAAGCCTGTCGGCAATTTCGGCAGCTATCGGTACGCTGACGACTGGCAAACTGCAAAACAGTACTGGCAGCGCGTTGTTCAATCTGGATGCATCCGGCACGCAGCCATTTATTCGCTTGCGCAATACGTCCAGTCAGGACGTTTTTCGCGTTTTGGCGAATGGCAATGTGTACGTGAAGGGGGCTATTGTTGCAGACAGCCTGACGGCCTCCAGCGCAATCATAGGTTCTGCGCTGATTCAGAATGGAGCCGTATCCAGTGCCGCTGGCAACATCAATACTACTACCCGCAGCGTGTCCGGCTCTACGGTCACGCAACATACGATAACAGCAACGGGACCCGGTACCGGGTTCGGGTTGATCGTCGCTACCTACCGGGGGACCAGCTATCCATCAGCCAGTTCCAGCGAATCGTCGCCACCGCAGATAGCGGTAGAACTGATGGATGGTACAACCCTTGTCGCTCAGGCGGTGCATCAGAGCTATAGCGCTATGTGGGGTGGGGTGCTGCTGGCTGATGTCAGTGCCTGGTCTGGTTCAAAGACGTTTTCTCTTCGTACCCGGTTGGTGGGTGGGTCTGTCGGTACGGCGGGCAATCTGGTGCGGACCTCGTGTCGGGCAATGATGTTTGCAAAATAAAAATAACCGGTCTTTAAAATTTGTTTCACAGCTTTAAAAAGTATGACCCTGTGTTTATAACGCACTCGCTGAGCCAGTTATAACGCCGCGCCACAGCCGGCAGCCCTGGTTAAAGTGACGGAAGGGACGGCCCGAAACGACCGTAAAAATACGGTCTACGACATTCTCAAGGAATTGAAAACGGCAGGTTTTATCACCCTGCAGAAAAATGCGGATGGCTCGGTGGTCTATGAAGTTCATGATGAACCACAGCAGGATCAGGAGCCTGATCCCAATATTTGGGAACAGGGTCAAACATCCCGCAAATGCTCAAAAAATGAGCCTGATCCCAAAAAGCCTGATCAGGCTATCCCAGATCAGGAAAAGCCTGATCAGGCTTTTTGGGATGTAATACTAAATACTGAAAGACAACCAAATACTGATGTATTACCCAATACCCACCCCCTACCCACCGCAGCGACCGACACCACCGATGGTGCCGGCGCACCGGCAGCCGAACGGGAGGGGGGTGGCGGGTTTGCTGCGCAAAGGGAATGCAAAGCGCCAGACCGACCCCCCGTGCCGGTCAATACCACCAGCAGTAGCCATAAAGCCGGCTCTGAGGGCGCTGTAGCCCCTGAACCGGTTGAGGCAATACCCAAGGCCGCCAGCGGGGGATAAACGCGCCCTGATGGCGCAGGAGCCCCTGATTCTGCCTGCCGGACTGGATGCCGTGCAGCAGGACGGGATACGGCGGGCAGTGTGTGGCATGGCGGCGGATCAGGCCCGGCGGGTACTGGATGCCCTGGGTTACAAGCTGGCAGCCGGTGGCGTCAACAGTCCGGTGGGGCTGACCCGCTGGCTGTGCCGGCAATCCCCGGCATCGCTGGAGGCAGAGGCGGCGGCCTACCGGGCCAGCCGGGTCGGGGCCGGCACGGCAAAGAACAACGGCGGGGATGTTGACCGGCAGCAGCGTATCCGGATGCGGGAACTGGCCGGAGAAATCAGCGGGCTGGAATCCATGGTCGTGCTGGGCGGGGCTGCCGACTGGTCCACAACCCGGCTGCAGGCCCTGAAACAGCAATACCGGCAGGTGGCCGGACGGGACTGGGGCCAATGATCGCGGCCCCGCCCTTTGGGCAGTTTCCCGGATGTTGTACTACACTCTTTTTCTGTCTTGCTGCCTCGTTATCGTGACTGTGATTGCCTATCCCCCATAAAAAATGGGGATGTCAGGCGTATTTTTTATCATAAACAAGATTAATAATCGTTTATATCCTCCTGTCAGAAAATGCGTTCTGAATAACAGGGCGTCATCCGGTTTGTAGTCAGGTCCGTTGTATGGATAATAAAGCGCCATCCCCATCCTATTGACTGGTAAGGAGTGCAGCATGCCATTCTATTCATCAGCACAGAAAACGCTGGATGCCTACGCAAAAGACCGAGGAATTACTGAAGCCACCATTCGGCAATATCACGTTGTTTTTCGTTCCATGAACAGATTCATTCATCAGGTTGATTTTGAACATATTCAGCGTGAACACATTATCCGTTGGCGTGATGGCCTGTTGCGGGAAGGAATGGAGGTAACTGTTCACGCTGATCCAT
>JAGRJD010000096.1:0-280 GCA_020442915.1 Thiothrix sp.
TTTTCGGAACCACTGGCGGAAGCAGACAGGGCTTGTGCTGCCACAGCCATTGAATTGGAAAGCGCTGGCCCTGCAACAGGACCAACTGGAGCATGCTGCATGAACACGATTGAACGGCTGAAAGGTAATGAAATCATCATTCGTGAGCGTTACGGTGAACTCACGTTCCGTGTCTACCGGCATACGGTTGAGCTGGAGCGCGAAGAAGCCGACCAAATCTGGCGCAGGGTCATGGATGAAGCCGAGCGCGGTATCCTGCTGGCAGCCCTTGAGCTTTACC
>JAGRJD010000096.1:332-3430 GCA_020442915.1 Thiothrix sp.
GCACCAAGCTGGCTCGGCACGGGCTGTAAACAGGACAGGGCCAGCCTGCTGCGGTGGGCTGGCTTTGGGCTGGTGGTGGCAGTGGGGCTGACGGTTGGATCAGCCTGCTTGTCTGAAAATCAGAGCGTCACTCATGTTACTTCTTGACTAATTTTAGTCTTATGTCTAAGTATATAATAATGACTAAAGGTAACTGAGAATATCCGATGGCCAACTTCGAGAACCCTTTTCGCCCCGGTGCCGGGCATCCCCCCCCTCATCTGGCAGGCAGGCAAAAGGAACGCGCTGAATTTTTGCGGCTAATCGGGCAGAAAACCATTCTTGAAAATATCGTGATTACCGGGTTGCGAGGTGTCGGCAAAACGGTCCTGATGGATTCGCTCAAGCCGGAAGGTATCAGGGGTGGGTGGTTATGGGTCGGTACTGATCTGTCTGAAACCACCAGCATTAGCGAGGACAATATGGCCATCCGCTTGTGTACCGATCTTGCCCTGATCACTTCGCAGATCATGATCTACTCTTCCAGTATACCGGCCATCGGCTTCACTCAGGATAAAAAGGAAGTCCAGACCTATCTCGATTTCAATACTTTGCACGGGATCTACCAATCAACGCCCGGTCTGTCACTGGACAAACTGAAAACCGTTATCATGTTCGCCTGGAATGCCATTCATCAAGCGACCCAGGGCAGTATTCGGGGGATCGTGTTCGCTTATGATGAGGCTCAGAACCTCTCTGACCGGTCGGAGAGGGATCAGTTCCCTTTGTCGCTGATTCTGGACAGCTTTCAGTCCCTGCAAAAGCAGGGTTATCCGGTTATGCTGTTGCTGACCGGCCTGCCTACGCTGTTTCCGAAGCTGGTGGAAGCCAGAACCTTTTCCGAGCGAATGTTCCGGGTTTTGTTTCTTGACAGCCTGACACAGGCAGAGAGCCGGGAAGCCATCCTGAAGCCGATTGAACAGGAAAATTGTCCGCTGAAGCTGAGCGAACAGTCGGTAAAGACCATCATCAGCATGAGTGATGGGTACCCTTATTTCATCCAGTTTATCTGCCGTGAGGTTTATGAAGCATTTATCCAGCGCATCGATAGCGGGCAAAATGTCGCGGTTCCCGTCAATGAGATTGAACAAAAGCTGGATACTGATTTCTTCGCGGGACGCTGGGCAAAAGCAACCGATCGTCAAAAGGCGTTGATGATTGTCATTGCAAATCTGGGTAATACCCATGAGTTCACTGTTCAGGAAGTGGCTTCAATGTCCGCGACACTGCTTGAGAAACCGTTCAGCAACAGTCACGTCAACCAGATGTTGACAACGCTCAATGAGCGAGGGCTGATATTCAGGAACCGGCATGGAAAGTACTCTTTTGCAGTCCCCCTGTTCGACAAGTATATCCTGCGTCAAGCCGGGAAAGAGAGCAGCTGATCCTACTTCGCTTTTGCCCTGTCACTTGACTACGCTGCCCGACAGTTGTGCTTGCCGGGGGTGTCGGTGGTCATCTGATCAGAGTGCGCGGCAAACCTCGCCTTGAGGGCGGGGAGGATGTCAATCTCCACTACGCCGCTTCCGCGTGTAATCTGATTCCTAACGCCTTGATGATCCTCATCATGGTGTCGTAACGGGGCTTGGCTCCCGGCGACAGGGCTTTGTAAAGGCTTTCCCGACCCAGTCCGGTATCTTTGGCCAGTTGAGCCATCCCACGGGCGCGGGCCACCGTGCGCAATGCCATCAGAAAAACATCGGGGTCATCATCTTCCAGCGCTGCAGTCAGGTACTCCGCGATGGTTGTTTCATCATCAAGGTAATCGGCAGCATCGAATTTGGTGAAGTTAGTCATCTTCAAAATCCTTCGGGAGATTGTTTGCCATTGCAATGGCATTTCTAATATCGCGTTTCTGGCTCGACTTGTCACCACCCGACAACAACAGGTATACCGTGTTACCACGGCGGGTGAAGTAAACCCGGTAGCCGGGGCCATAATGTATCCGGGCAGATACAAAAAGGGTAGCGTTGTTTTTGGTTGATTTACATGGCTCAGTATTTTCTCATTAAGAAATGAGCCTGCAGTCCATCCCCACACCCATGGGGAACATAATTATTGGCCTTCATAGGCAGAACAAAATCCCTTATCATCGGTCAAAACCCCATCAACAGGGTACAACCACAAACCGGGGAACCATTATGGCGGAGAGATGCAAAGAAAAAAGGCATGACCGTAAAAGAGTGAAAAAATCAGACCACACCGGATTGACAAAACGGCATATCCAACGACACTTCGACACGCTGGATCCCAGTCAACTGACATTGCTGGGGCAGTTAACTGCTGCTGTCATTTTTTGGAATTCGCCGAAATAATGGTCAGTATTGACTGTTGCAGTTCAGGGGATATGGCATAAAACGAGTCCAGCAAGCCTTCCGGGTCATCATCGAACGAGAAGGGTATCCCCTCAAATAACTCAGGGAAAACTCTCCTCGGGTTTGCCCCTGGTATCAAGGCACACATGCGAATCAATGCTTCCATATTGATGGGGACATGGCCGTTCATGTAGTGGCTGGGCGCGCTGGCAGTCCAACCAAGCTGTATAGCCATACGCTCGTATGTCAGGCCATGCGTTGGCTTGGTTGCCTCAAATTCCGCTTTTAACCGTGCTGCTGCTGCAACCTCGCTCGCTGTGAGTTCTCTACGTTGCTTTTTCGTCATATTTACCTCGCCTGGATACGCATTATTCCCCGGTTAACCGGCTTGATCAAGCAGCGTTGCTGCCTGTGTAGTTGTGATATGTATTTCTTGCTTTTTCTAATGTAGCCGTGCTATATTTAGAGGCATGAAAAATCATGATGCCAACGGAACAGCCTACCTCAACGAAATAATCAACCGTCACGGTATCCGTCCAGTGCTGCTGAACCAGCGTGCCGGTTGGAAAGGGAACCTGATCTCACAGCTCAGATCAGGCAAGCGACTCATATCTCCAGAACAAGCCGTTAGATTGGAAGCGGCTTCAGACGGCCTGATACAGGCTGATCGTTCTTGCCCTTGGTTTTTCAACAAACTGAAAAGCCTTGGCTTCATCAGATTAAAACAGGGGGCCACGGACGAGG
>JAGRJD010000096.1:3565-3707 GCA_020442915.1 Thiothrix sp.
TCAACCGGCTGCTGACTCCGGTCATTACGCTGTTCCTGGAACAGCATAGCTACCTGCTGGACACACGGTGCAGCAGGCGACAATCGGTCGAGAAGGAGCGGTTATGACAACAGACCTATTTGACTCGATGGCGTTGAGCATT
>JAGRJD010000097.1:0-716 GCA_020442915.1 Thiothrix sp.
CCGGTCATGGGGGCGGTCGCCTTCATCATGGCCGAGACCCTGGGCGTTGAGTATCACCAGATTGTTATGGCGGCTCTGGTCCCGGCCATACTGTATTTTGCCAGTGCATTTTGGATCGTCCATCTGGAGGCCGGCAAGTACGGACTCAAGGGCCTGACGCCCGCCGAGCTGCCTTCGGTGCGTGATGCGTTGCGCAAGCGCTGGTACCTGTTGCTGCCTTTGCTGGTACTGGTGTCGCTACTGTTTTCCGGTTATACGCCACTGTTTGCGGGGACTGTCGGGCTGGCACTGACTGTGCTGCTGATTCTGGGCGGCTCAGCCGTGCTGGGGCTGCCGGAGGGGGTGCTGCGCATCATTTTCTGGATCGGCCTCGGGCTGGTGGCGGCGGCTTTTTTCCGTTTCGGTATGAACGCGCTGATTATCGCCCTGCTGATACTGATTGCGTGGAATGCCTTTCTCAAGGGTGGGCGCGAGACCCTGCTGGTTTGTCGTGATTCACTGGCTGAAGGTGCAAAAACGGCGCTGCCGGTCGGGGTTGCCTGTGCCATCGTGGGGATTATCATCGGCACCATGACCCTCACCGGTGCGGCCAACACTTTCGGTCAGTTCATTGTGTCCGTCGGCGATAAAAGCCTGTTCCTGTCCCTGGTGCTGACCATGATCACCTGCATTGTGCTGGGCATGGGCATTCCCACCATTCCCAACTACATCATCAC
>JAGRJD010000097.1:772-33480 GCA_020442915.1 Thiothrix sp.
TCGTGTTCTATTTCGGCATTCTGGCCGACCTTACCCCGCCGGTGGCACTGGCCTGCTTCGCGGCTGCACCGATTGCCCGTGAAAACGGCCTGAAAATTTCCCTGGAAGCGATCAAGGTGGCTGCCGCCGGGTTTGTGATTCCCTTCATGGCGGTTTATACCCCGGCTCTCATGCTGCAGGATGGTGGGCCACTGGCAGCCAGCATCGGTTATCCGCTGGCCGTGGCTTATATCGTGTTCAAGGCCGTATTGGCCATCGGGCTGTGGGGGGCTGCCGTGATCGGGTTTCTGGTCACGCCTCTGGGCTGGCTGTTGCGCCTGCTGGCCATGGCGGCAGCCTTCAGTCTGGTGGCGGCATTGCCGATCACGGATGAGCTGGGTTTTGCACTGACCGCGCTGTTCGGATTCCTGGTGTGGCAGCAGTCACGCAGGCCCGTGCCGGCAGTCGGATGAGTCTGTGTATTGTCACTGCCGGCAAAACCCTGACACTGGCGGTATCGTTGTTCACCCTGTCATGGACCCACTCGGTGGAGAAAACCGGCTGGCAGGAGGACTGGCGGGTTACAGTGACCGGGCTGCAACTGCTGCAGGCACGTGTCAAGGGCTCCGGAGCCGGTATGGAGCCGGGTGACGGGGCGGTATTGCGCCATGGCTGGTGGGAATGGCAGCCACAGCTGCCCCCCCAGCAGCATCTGCTGCTGGCAGCTTCCGGTGCCACGGGGGAAGGATGGAATCTGTGCGCACCGGGGCAGGCCTGTTTGAGGCTGGCGGAGGTAGCGGATGAACCGGTCGCGCTGTCATTCTGTGAGCCGGATCAGGAGGCGAAACCGGCTTTGTAAGCCTCGGCAAACAGCCGGGCCATGGTGTCATAGCCTTTGGGGGTGAAGTGGACACCGGATGCCATCGGTTGCAATGCCTCCAGGTTGACGGAAACGGCATTGGGGTCTTTGGCCCCGACGGCATCCTGTGCCTGCTGGATGGGCTCATGCTTTTTGATGGCGTTCAGGCGCCCGATCATGAAGGGCAGGTCATTGACATCTGTGGTGGCGCGCACATCCTGAATGAAGCGGGTCAGGTCCTCCTCATACTGTGCTCCCCGGTTGGCGATAGCGTCGGATTCACCCTGATGCCAGAACATGCCCTTGATATTGATCTGGGCATCGGGATTGTCCTGGCGCAGCTTGGTCATGTAGCTGTCAAGCCGGGACTGGAAGGTCTTGTACATCGGGCCGTCCTTACTGGCATCGGTAGTACCGTCACCTTTCCACTGGCTGTAGAGGTTGGTGCCACCAACTGCATAGGAGAAAACATTGGTCTGATGCGTGTCGGTATCAGCACCGAGGGTGTTTTCCAGTGCACTTTCCAGACGTTTTGCGCCCAGTGCTGAAGCATTCGATTGCCCACCCAGCAGGAAGACATCAATGACTTTCTGGCCATTGGCCGCTGGAGCAGCAGTGGCTGTCGGTGCTGGAACCGGAGTGGGTGCTGGAACCGGAGTGGGTGCTGGAACCGGAGTGGGTGCTGGAACCGGAGTGGGTGCTGGAACCGGAGTGGGTACCGGTGCCGTTGTGCCTGATCCAGTGGCAGCGTTGGCTGATTGCCCGTTGGTGCCGGTATGATCGGGCTGGGCTGTCTGGACCTGGTTGCTGCCCGGCTGACTGGCCAGTTGTTGTGACAGCTGTGTCAGCAGTTGCATGAGGAGCATCAGCAGTAACTGCTGCGTGTTGTTCTGGTTGAAGACCGGATTCTGGGTGCTGCCACTCCAGGCGGCTGTCGGGGTGGATGGGGCTGTGTTTGTGGCCGATCCGGTCCAGGAGCGGAAACCTGCACCGCCTGCCTGGTTGTTGATGTTGCTGAAATAGTGCATAGCTCTGACTCTCAAGAATGGGGTAGCCCGTGCGCTCGGGAATACGGGAATGGATGTCATTTGACTTTATAACGTCCCGTCGGGGGACAGGATGGGCGAATGCACTGGAGGGACGGGAACCGGTGACAGACGGCAGGCTTCTCCTGCGGGAGCGGAGAAGCTCCGTGCCGGGGTCAGGTCTGGTCGCGTACCCGGATCGACTGGATCAGCTCGCTGTTGTCAAGCAGGATCAATGCTTTTCCGGGCTCATCGATCAACGGGTTGCGGATACCGAGCAGGGTATGGACCCAGTTGTTGTAGGCGATTTCCCAAGCGCTCGGGGTATCAATTTTGGCCCAGTGTACCAGGGTATCAATGTGGCGATTGTAAAGCTCGTCAATTTCATACACCAGCAGCATGTATAGAATGGCACGGGCGATGTCACCACGATTACGGGAGGGGATGACCCATTCATTGTCGGCATCCAGCCCGCTGCTGTGGCTTTCCGGGTCCAGCTTCATGTGACGCGGGCGTATCACCCGGTCGCCGTCCAGATCAAATGGAAAGTTGGAGCGTCTGGCATTCAGGCCGCGTTCGGATGGCGCGAAATTGAGCGGGTTGGTGCTGGCCCCGTAGCGGACCTGGCGCGGGTAACGCCGGCGGGTCAGGTAACGGTCCAGAAAGTCGCGCGGGATCACATGCTCAATGCTGTGTTTCTGTTTCTGGTACAGCTCATCCACCGGGGTACTGCCATAGACGGAAGTGACCCAGCCATGGCTGGTATCAAAAAAGAAGGACCAGAACTGTTCCCACTTGTCTTGACTGCCCCACTGGCGGAAGTGCTTGTGGGACTGGAATACGCCCCCGGCCAGATCCACGAAATCCTGCCGGGTCAGCACATCCTGCGGGGAGCGGATGGCCGGGTTCGGGGCATGCCTGCCGGGGCGGGTGGTGGGAATGATATCGATGCAGACCTGACCATGATCCGACTGCAGGCGGTTGTCGGTACCATCCTGTTCCAGGTGCTGGTTCCAGACCTGATAATGGGCCACTTCGGCCAGCGCTTCCGGATTGAGCGGGTTCAGGGCATTGGATACCAGCACATGGTCAATGCAGTCACCCCGCCCGCGATGGATATGGGTAAACGGGCGCACCCGCTGGCGCATGTTGGGGGCGATCCGGAAGCTGTCGCTCAGGCGATGGTCATGCAGGTGGTGCTTGACGCCATCGGGCCAGTGCTCGGCATCCATGCCGCCAATCTGCGGGATACGTTCCTGCATGGTCAGGGCGGCCAGTGCCGGGGAGTCGGGTGCATCATTCATGTCGCCGAGTATCACGACCGGCCAGGCCTGCGCGCGGGCCCAGAGCCGGCAGGCATGGTGATAGAGCAGGGTGGCTTCAGTGCCGCGCTGCAGCATGGCGGCGACATTGCCGCGTGAAAGCCGTTTCAGGGTGTCCCGTACCCGCTCCGGCCAGGGGGTGGTGTCCGCGTAAACCCTGTCCTCCGTGGCCGGGCGTTTGGATTTGAGATGCACGACCAGCACCGTGATCCGGGTGTTGTCCGGGAACCGTACATCGGCACAGACCGGGCTGCGGCTGAAGGTGAAATCCGTGCCTGGATGCAGGGTGGCCATGACGTCGGGGTCCGGTTCCACGGTACCGACCTGCTCCAGTGAATGGCGTGAGGCCAGGGCCACCACCGAGGCGCTGAATACCTGTGTATCATCAGGCCGGGTCTGCGGGGTGCCCACAACGGCGACATGCGGATAGCCGGCCTCCCGGCACAGCGTTTTCAGTTCAGGAATGCTGAATACCTCCTGGAATCCGACCACATCGGCATCCATGTCGGTGAGACGCTTCCTGATCCAGCCCTGTTTCTGATGCCATTCGGCCTCGGTGTAGGTGCAGCGCGGGTGGCGTTCATACCAGTAATAACCGGGGGCGACAAACTGGAACAGGTTGAACGTGGCAAATTTCATGCAGTGACTTCCGCTAAACGCTTGGGCCGGAATGATAACAGGTTTGGTGGCCGGACCGGCCTTACTTCCGGTTCTCCAGCCAGGCCAGTACCCGGTATTGCAGGCGGTTGAATACCGGAAGCCCCGTCCCCGGAAACGGGATGAAAGGGTTGGTGCGGCCCATGCCCCACAGTGCCAGCCGGGTACTGCCGGGGTTGGCCGGGCCACGTCCGTGCACGCCGAAAGTGTTGGCAATCAGCAGGGTGTTGCGCGGCACGGCAAAGGCGCGGGGCTCCGGCAGTCCCAGTGCCAGCCGGTCCTGTTCCGTGACCCGGAACGAGCCACGGGTGGCATAAAGATCGGGCAGGGTACGTGCCCGGATGCTCAGGCGGTATTCCCAGCGCAGGCGCTTCCAGCTCAGGCGCTGGGAGCCGGGGATGTAGACGAAAGTGCCATTGTGGGCATCGACATCATCCAGATACAGCCAGAATTTCATGGTCGGATGGAAGGTGTCCACATGCAGCTTTTTCTGTGGATCGTCCCCGGCCCCTCCGCGCTCGCCATTGAAAATCTGTTCGGTATTGAACAACGGGTGACGCTGATGGCCGTTGGCATAGCACAGCAGGCGCAGGAAAGCCGGGTCTGCAAGCTGACGGCGGGTTGCGGGCAGCTGTGCCAGTGCTTCAGGCGCAAGCAGGGTGCGCAGGGTTCGGGTATCACCCTGCAGGTAGGTGCGGCTGTGGCCCTGATAGTGGCGCAGCTCCTGTTCCATGCGCTGAAAGTCCTCCGCCGGAAAATAATCCGGCTTCAGGATGAAACCCTGCTCCCGGAAACTTTGGCGGTCGGCGGGATCAATGTGCCAGTGCAGCAGCCACAGGCGCAGCTGCATGACGGCGTGGGCCAGTACCACACGCAATACATGCAGACCCAGACGGTTCAGCAGCGGACTGCCGAGAATGGGGTTGGCGCTGAAGGATTTCGCGGTAGTGAAAAGCTGGAAAAACCAGACCGGCGAATAGAGCAGTGTTTTCATACGGGTTCCGTAACAGGCCCTGATTTTTTTACCGCGCTCAATATATAGAATCCGTGCTGATAATGCCAACGGCAGCAGAACCGGTTTGACCTGTCACCCGCGATTTCGGGCCGGGGGGATGACATTTTGCTGTCGGGCGTGATTTTCTGCTTGGCAGGAGAGCCGGTTCCTTTGCTAAGATGCCGGCTTCCAAAGCGGTTTAATGAACTGAAATGAAACCTGATTCTGCTGATGTGCGGGCGCTGCGCTCCATTGCCCTGCAATTCTGGCTCAATGGCGTGCTGTTTTCCTCACTGGTGCCCCGCCTGCCCGAGTTACGTGACCAGCTGGGGGTAAGCATTGAGCAGCTTGGACAGGCCCTGAGCATGGCGATGCTGGGCGGCATTTTCGGCAGCCTGACCGTGGACTGGGTTTGTCGCCGTTTCAACCTCAAGCATGTCATGATCCTTGCTGCGCTGCTGCTGATCATGGCCATGGGGACCATTGCCTTCAGCCCCACGCTCGGGGTCTTTGCCCTGCTGCTGGCCGCGATGGCGGCACTGGATGCCTATGTGGATGTGGCCATGAATATTCAGGGTTCGCAGCTGTCCGCCCGTGCACGCAAGCCGGTGATGAACCGGCTGCATGGCCTGTGGAGCATCGGCACGGTATGCGGCAGTCTGAGTGCGGCGGCGGCGATTGCGCTGGGCTTGGGCCTGCAGCAGCAGCTGCTGGGGTTGGCACTGGTTTCTGCCGGATTGCTGACTTATGTGGTCATGGGGCTGAAGCAGCCGCTGGCAGAGCCGGAGCCGCATGCCGAAACGGTCGGGCGTGGTGGCCACTGGGGGCGCATGGGTGTTTTTGCCGTGCTCGGTGCGGTGGCGATCACGCCGGAGCTGATCAGCAGCGACTGGTCGGCGTTCCGTATTCGTGATGACCTGCAGCAGTCCAACCAGCTGGCCAGCTTCGGGTTCGTTGTCTTTGGTAGCGGCATGATGATCGGGCGTCTGGGAGGGGATGAAGTCATGCACCGCTTCGGTCAGACGCGTACCCTGTCTGTGGCCTGTCTGCTGGCATTCCTGGGCATTGCCACGACGGCTTTTGTGGATCAGGTCTACGGGGTGTTTGCCGGACTGGTTCTGGCGGGGCTCGGGGTTTCGGTGTTTTTTCCGACCATGTATGACAATGCAGCCCGTGCATCACGTAACGGGGGGGCGGCCATGCTGGGGGCGATGACGATGGGGTCGCGTCTGGCGGCACTGGGGCTGCCGGTGATGGTGGGATATGTTGCTGCGTGGCAGAGCGTGGGGATGGCATTTGCCCTCTTGGCCCTGCCGGCGATTGTGGTACTGGCCCTGCTGAGCCGGACGCAGGCACCGGCGGCACGACCGGTGACTGTGGGCTAGGCGGTAAGGTTGCCCGGAAAGCCAGCCTGCATTCAGGGCGGGATATATCCAAAATAACATGGTTCCATCCTGATTCATCATTACCGGCAGTGGCCGGTTTGGTACAGACTTGATCATGGCACCTTGGGCGCGGCCTGTGTCGGCGGCGTGGTGTCGGACTTGTCAGGATGGAGGAGAGAGGCATGAGCAGGTTATCACGGGTTGAAATCATCGGGGCCGGGCCGGCAGGACTGTATACAGCCATTCTGCTGCGGCGTCTGCTGCCCGACGTACAGGTAGGTGTGACAGAGCAGAATCCGCCTGGGGCGACATTCGGATTCGGGGTGGTGTTCTCGGATCAGGCCCTGGATTTTCTCAATGCCGATGACCCGGAAACCCATGCACTGGTGACGCCCCACATGCAGCGCTGGCACAATATGACCCTGAATCATCCGCAGGGGCAGGTCATTCTGGATGGCGTCGGTTTCTCGGCCATCGGACGTCTGGAGCTGATTGAAATCCTGCGCCAGCGGGCTCAGGCACTGGGGGTTTTATTGCGTTTCGGAACCCCGGTGGTGGCTGTGGATGAGCGGGAGGCCGACCTGATCATCGGGGCTGACGGCCTGAATTCGCTGGTGCGGCGCACGTTCGAGGCTGAGTTCCAGCCGACAATGGCGCATTTCAGCAACCACTTTGCCTGGTTCGGGGCCACCATCCCGTTTGATACCCTGACCCAGACCTTTATCGAGACGGACAAAGGCCCCCTCAATGCACATCACTACCGCTATGCCCCGGAGCGCAGCACTTTCATTGTCGAGTGCAGTGATGCGGTTTACCGGGCCTGTGGTTTTGATGGCATGGATGAAGCGCACAGTGCCCGTGTCTGTTCCGGACTGTTTGCCGACGTGCTTCAGGGAACAGCCCTGGTCACCAACAAGTCGATGTGGCGGCAGTTCCCGCAGCTGTGGTGTAACAACTGGGTGAGCGGGCGCCATGTACTCCTGGGGGATGCGGTGCATACGGCACATTTCTCCATCGGCTCGGGAACCCGGCTGGCGATGGAAGATGCCATTGCCCTGGTGCATGCGCTGGCGGCGCATCCGGAGCTTGATCAGGCACTGGCCGCCTATAACCGGGAGCGCCCGCCGATCGCCCGCAAGATTGTGGATGCAGCCAATACTTCCGCCCACTGGTACGAGTCCTTCGGTGACAAAATGAAGCTGCCACCACTGGAATTCGGCTTTGATTACATCACCCGCTCGGGACGGGTTGACAGGGCACGGCTGCGCCGGCTGGCTCCCGGTTTTATGGCCCGTTATGAAGCGGAAACCGCCACTGCCGGGGTAACGATTGCCGATCCGGTACCGGATACGGTGCCCGGTGCGCGCCAGCTGGGATTCAACAAACACGAACACCCGAATTGTGCCGCCATGCTGTGGCAGAACCTGGAGCGCAACCCGGATAAGGCAGCCCTGGTCGGGCCGGCGGGGTCGCTGACTTACCGGGAGCTGATCGCTGAGGCCGGGCGCTGGGGTAATGCCTTCAAGGCAGCCGGACTGGCGCAGGGTGAGCGTATTGCCTTCTTTCTGGATGATACACCGGTCTATCCGGCAGCTTTTTTCGGGGCAGTGCGGGCCGGTTTTGTCCCGGTACTGCTGAATATCCAGACCAGGGCGGATGTCCTGAATTACTTCCTGCAGGATTCCGGTGCCCGGATTGCACTCACTGAGGCAGCATTAAGCACGCATTTCGGGGCGGAAACCCGCCAGGGGACGGCGCTGGAAACCGTGGTGGTGGTGAATGGTCAGGCTGGCGCTGCCGATAGCGGCTTTGTGCCGCTCGGTACTTTCCTGCAGGGCCAGCCGGTGGCACTGGATGCGGCGGATACCACGGCGGATGACATGGCATTCTGGATGTACTCCTCCGGCTCCACCGGGCGGCCCAAAGGCATTGTGCATCTGCAGCATGACATGGCCTATACCCAGGCGTCATTCGGTGCCCATGTCTTGAAACTGCGCCCGGATGACATCTGTTTTTCGGTGCCCAAAACCTATTTTGCCTACGGTTTCGGTAATTCGGTCACCTTTCCGTTTGCTGTCGGGGCAACCACCCTGTACCTGCCGGGCCAGCCGAGTGCGGATTCGGTACTGGATGCCATCGAGACCTACCGTCCAAGCGTGTTTTTCGGACTGCCCACCCTGTATACCGCCCTGGCACGCCACCCCGGTGTTGAAGCGCGTGACCTGTCTTCGCTGCGCCAGTCCATGTCGGCAGCTGAGGTCCTGTCCGAAGACATCTACCAGGCCTGGAAGCGGCTGGTGGGGCATGGCCCTACGGAGGGGCTGGGGTCTACCGAGCTGCTGCATGTCTACCTGTCCAACCGGCTGGATGATCACCGCATCGGGGCAGCCGGTGCCTGTGTGCCGGGTTATGAGGTACGGCTGGAGACACCGTCCGGCCAGCCGGTCCCCGCCGGTGAGGATGGCATCATGCTGGTACGCGGTCAGTCGTCGGCACCGTGCTACTGGAACCGTCCGGATAAAACCCGTGCCACCATGCAGGGCGAATGGATCAATACCGGTGACCGCTTCATCGAGCGTGAGGGTTATTATTATTTTCAGGGCCGGGCTGATGACCTGATCAAGGTTTCAGGGCAGTGGGTCTGGCCGCTGGAGGTGGAGCGCTGCCTGAATGAGCACCCGGATGTGCATGAATGCGCGGTGCTGGCGCATACCCTGGCTGACCGGCGCATGGCTTTGCGGGCGGTGGTGGTTCTGGTGGAGGGCCGGGTGGCGGATGAGGCGCAGACCCGGACCTTGCGGGAATACGTGAAATCCGTGCTCACCCCTTACAAATCCCCGCGCCTGTTTGAGTATCCGGCCACCCTGCCCAAAACCGGCACCGGGAAAATCGACCGGCAGGCGCTGATGAATCACCACCCGGAGGTGTAATGGTAATGGCCGGGCAGTTTCCGCATCATCCTCTCGCCGGTACAGCCAGTACCCATGAGTGACCTGACTGACTGGCCCCGGACTGCCCGCGCCTGGCGCTGGCGGGTATTGAACCTGTCCTGGCCGATCATCCTTTCCACCCTGTCCGTGCCGCTGGTCGGTATCGTGGATACGGCGGTGGTCGGGCGGCTGGATGATCCGGCCTATCTGGCAGCAGTAGCCATCGGGGCGGTGATTTTCAGCAGCGTCTTCTGGGTTTTCGGCTTTCTGCGCATGGGAACCACCGGTTTTGTAGCCCAGGCGCAGGGTGCGGACGGGCAGGGGGTGGGACTGGCCCTGATACGTCCGCTGCTGCTGGCGCTGGCACTGGGTGGTGCACTCATCCTGCTGCAGGGGCCTGTGGGCCGGGTGGCTTTCGGGCTGATGAATCCCGAGGCCGCGATTGCAGGGCATGCCCACACGTATTTTTCCATCCGTATCTGGAGTGCGCCGGCCACTTTTATCAATTACACCCTGCTGGGCTGCCTGATCGGGCTGCAGCAGATGCGGCTGGCCCTGTTGCTGCAGCTGGTACTGAACCTGACCAATATCGTGCTGGATGTCGTGCTGGTATGGTATTTTCAGGCCGGTGTTGCGGGCGTCGCGCTGGCATCGGTACTGAGTGAGTACCTGGCTGCCGGTGTCGGGTTGTGGCTGGTGCGGGGCTGGCTGTACCGGCCGGAGCGGGCCGCCCTGCTGGACCCGCAGGCATGGCGGCGCCTGCTGGTGGTGAATGGTGATCTGTTCATCCGCACCCTGTTTCTGACCAGTGCCTTTTTCTTTTTCACCCGGCAGGGGGCCCAGCTGGGGATGGAGGTGGTGGCGGCCAATGCCATCCTGCTGAATATGCTGCAGCTGATTGCCTACGGGCTGGACGGGTTCGCCCATGCGGCGGAAGCCTTGACGGGGAGCGCTTACGGCGCCCGGAACCGCCGGGCCTTTCTGCAGGCTGCGCGTGCCAGCACCGAACTGGCGCTGTTGGTGGCAGCCGGTATCAGCCTGGTGTATGCCGGGTTCGGCCATGCCATTATCGGCCTGATGACGGACATTCCTGCCGTGCTGGCGGTGGCGGACCAGTACCGCTGGTGGCTGGTACTGGCGCCATGGGTGGCGGTCTGGAGCTATCAGCTGGATGGCATTTATATCGGTGCCACGGAAACACGGCTGATGCGCAACACCGTGGGGCTGGCCTTGCTGGCGTATGTGCTTGTGACCCTGGCATGGCTGCCTTATGGCGGCAACCATGCCCTGTGGGGGGCATTGATGCTGTTTCTGCTGCTGCGGGGCCTGGGGCTGGCGCTTTATTTCCCGCAGCTGGTACCGGCAGCGCTGGGCGCTCAGGGGGGCCGGGCTGACTGACTGTCATCCCCGCTGCCGCTATCCGGAGGCAGTCCTGCCGTCTGCGGATCAGGCCGGCGGCTCCAGTTCCGGCTCATGGGTGCCGAGTGCTTCCTTGCGCCGCTGTACGTAATCTGCCAGTGCCTCCTGCACCCCCTGATCCAGGGGTGGCGGCTCAAACGTCGCCAGAATCTGCTGCCAGATGGCCGTGGCACGCCGGGTGGCATCCAGCCCTCCGGCCTGCAGCCAGCTTTCATGGTTCTGCCAGTCACTCAGAAACGGCTCATAAAATGCTTCCCGGTAGCGCTCACGGGTATGGGCGCAGCCGAAGAAATGCCCACCCGGCCCGACTTCCTGCATGGCTTCCAGCCCGATTTCGGCCCGGTTGATGGTAACCGGCTGCAGCATGGCACTCATGTGCTGCAGCATTTCGCAGTCGGTCACCACTTTCTCGAACGAGGCCACCAGCCCGCCCTCCAGCCAGCCCGCCGCATGGTAGATCAGGTTGCCATGCCCCAGTACCGCGCCCCAGAGTGCCATCTGGGTTTCATAGGTCGCCTGCACATCGACGGCATTGGAGGCATTGCAGGCGCTGGTCCGGTGTGGCAGGCCGTAATGACGTGCCATCTGTCCGCCGGCCATGTTGGCCAGACTGTTTTCCGGGGTGCCGAACGCCGGTGCTCCGGAGCGCATGTTGACATTGGAGGTGAAGCCGCCATAGATCGCGGGCGTGCCGGGCCGTACCAGCTGCAGCAGGCAGATGCCGAACAGGGCTTCCGCATTCTGCTGCACCAGCGCTCCGGCCAGTGTTGCCGGCGTCATCGCTCCCATGAGGGTGAACGGGGTCACGGCCACCGGCTGCCCGAGGCGTGCCAGCTGGATTGCGCCACAGGCCATGGTGTCATCCAGCCGGCGGGGTGAATTGATGTTGATATTGGTCATTACTGCCGGGCTTTCAGCCAGCTGTTCCAGCGTCAGTCCGCGTGCCAGTGCACACAGTCGCGCTCCATCCAGCACCCGTCCGGCACCGATGCCGGGTACAAAGAAGGGCTTGTCACTGAGTGTCAGGTTGGCGAGGGTGGTATCAAGATGCCGGGTATTGGGGGCCAGATCGGTGGGGGCGGTGGCCTGATTGCCGAAAAAACCGATGACATTGAAAAACTGCCCCAGGCAGATAAGGCGGCGGTAATCCGCCATATTGCCCATGCGGCGCCCGTTGATGGCATCGTGCACATTCGGTGGCCCCGACACCAGCCCGAACTGGATCACGTCCCCGCCCACCGGCAGGGTATTGTCGGGGTTACGCGGGGTGACACGGAACCGTGACGGTGCCTGCGCAATGCTTTCCATGACCAGTCCGCGCTCCAGGCGCACCACACCAGCGGCATCCACGCTGGCTCCGGCTTCACGGAAGACCCGCTGCCCCGTTTCCCCCATCACCTCGATACCCTGCTGCTCCAGCAGCTCCATGCTGGCATCGTGGATCAGGCTGATCTGCTCTTCATCCAGTGCGGCGATAGGGGCAAAACGGTTATGCAACACGCGCCGCTCCAGCTGTGGAAAACGGATTTCCGGTTTTCCGGCACTGCGCTGACGCCGGCCACGGCGGCTGGTCTGGGTCATGGAAATATCCTGTGTCATGTCGGTGAGTGGTTGCCGGGAGCACCTGTCCGGGCACATCGGGCACTGGCATTATCAACCGCTGGCTGGCATGCTGCCTATCACACAAGCGTCATTGTCTGTCAGGAATGGGAGGATGCCGACCCTGCATATCAGTTTCTGCCTCTGCACCGGATTGCCGATGTTCGCGCTGGTTTCGGCGCTGGAAGTGCTGCGGCATGCCAACCGCATGAGCGGGCAGGATGCCTATCGCTGGTCCTTCCTGACCGAGGCCGACACCGTGGTCGAAGACAGCAACGGACTGGTATTGCAGCCGGGCCTGCGCCTGCAGGAAGCCACCCGGACCGACAGGGTGTTCGTGGTGGCCGGTTTCGGTGCCTGGGAGCTGCAGGTCCCGCAGCTGCAGACCTGGCTCCGGCAGCAGGCCCGGCGTGGCGTGGCACTGGGCGGCATTTCCAATGGCAGTTTCGTACTGGCACAGGCCGGCCTGCTGGACGGTTACACCGCCACTGCACACTGGGAGGATTTCAGCAGTTTCTGCGAGCGTTATCCCGGGGTCCGGGCACGTTACCAGCGTTATGTGATCGACGGCCCGCGCCTGAGCTGCTGCGGGGGAGCCTCCACCCTGGACCTGATGATCGAGGTGGTCCGGCGCGATCTCGGGGCCGATATTGCCCGCAAGGTAGCACGCCAGATGCTGCTGGATGATTATACCCCCTCCGCTACCGGTCCGACGCTGGTCTGTGATGGCAGCCACCACCACTCCCCGCGCCTGCAGCGGGTGCTGGGGCTGCTGGAGGCAGACCTTGACGGACGCATGACGGTGGAAAATCTGGCACATGCGGTTGGTCTCGGACGCCGTGAGCTGTTGCGGGTGGTCCGGCGTGAGACTGGCCGTACGCCGCGCCAGCTGCTGGGCGAGCGACGGCTGGAGCGTGCCCGCTCGCTGGTACGCCATTCGACCCTGGCACTGGCCACGGTGGCTGATGCCACCGGTTTCAGTTCACAGTCACACCTGACCCAGCGTTATCGGGAGACCTTTGGCATGACCCCCGCCGAAGACCGCCGCCGGCATCAGGGCGGGCCGGAATACTGAAAGTGCGTCTGAAGCTTGAAGGGCTGCTGTCTGCACGAATCCGGCACGAAAGAATACCCATGTGTTTTTCGCTGTGATTTGAACCTTTTGCAATCAACCCCGACATACGGTTATAGTCACAGGCTCAAGTCATGTAAAAAAATAAGGGCTACAACCAAATGAACAAATACAGATTAAACAGATGTACCTTGCCCGTTCTGGGCATACTGGGGCTGCTGGGCGGATGTACCATTGGTACACCTTATGGCACTTACGGCTATATTCCTTCTGCCAACCCGAATGTATCGTCCCCCGTTGCCACGGCTTCAACGCCCGTTTATACCACACCGCCTGCGACCATCGTCGCCGCTTCGGTGCACAGCGCCAGCCCGGTGGTGCCGGCTGCCACGCCGCTGGCCCAGACTCCACAGGTCCTGACGCCTCCGACCCTGTCGCCCGAAGTCAATACCGCGCTCCCCCCTGCCACTGCGTCAGCCGGTCGCAGCACTGCCGGCACCACCGCCACGGCTGCAGCAACCACAATGGCCACACCCGTAGCGACTGCAGCCGCCGCCGGCGTCGGGGCCACGGTACCAGACCAGAAGCTGGGCTGGGTAGCGGAAAAAATCTACAAAAATGAAATTGGTGCCGATGAAAACCAGCTGGTGAGCTGGAATGGCAGCGAAAACTTTGTTTCACTCGGTATCGGGCGTTTTATCTGGTATCCGGCTTCCCGGCGCGGAGCCTATACCGAAACCTTCCCGGCCCTGATGGATTACGTCAGCGCCAAGGGGGTGCAGATGCCGGCCTGGCTGGCGGCCAGACGCAGCAAGGGCAGTCCCTGGGCGGATGAAGCGGCCTTCAACAGCGCCCGCAATGACCGTGAAATGCTGGAGCTGCGCCAGCTCATGAAGCAGACCCTGCCACTCCAGGTCGGGTTCCTGAACCAGCGTCTGCAACGCGCCATTCCGGAGATGATGCGCCAGTTGCCGACGGATGAGCGCGAGCGGGTGATGACAAATTATCAGATCATGACCCGCAGCCAGGGGGGTATCTATCCGGTGCTGGACTACCTCCAGTTCAAGGGTGAAGGCACCAATCCCCGTGAGCGCTACAATGGCAAGGGCTGGGGCCTGATGCAGGTACTGCAGGGAATGGAGAATGTACAGCCGGGGCCGGGGGCACTGGCGGAGTTCATGCGTTCGGCAGATGAAGTGCTGGTCACGCGTATTGCCAATTCACCGGCTGACCGGCGTGAAGCACGCTGGCTGAACAGCTGGCAGCAGCGCCTGCGCACTTATCATCCCACCAGTGTGGCACAGCGCTAAGCCGGATTTTTCACCCGGCTGCTGACCCGCCATGGACGGATGCATTCCGCCCATGGCTTCTTCAAGGGATTTCACGGGGGCAGCCGTGTTACAGGCCCTGTGCCAGCCCGCCCAGATAGTCCAGCGTATACAGTGCATAGGGCACAATGCATTGCGCATGGTCAGCCGGTTCAGCCTCACATTCAATCAGCTGCACATCGGCAGAACTGCGTGCCTGCATGGCATCACGGGCATGGGTCCCATTGATGAAGGGGACGGTTTCATCATCCCGGCCATGAAACAGTCGCACGGGGGCCAGCGCCTTCCAGTCATGGACATTCTGTGCCGCCACGCCGCCGGCCCCATGGCTGATATAGCTGCTGAAAATGCTGTTGTCGAAACTGATGTCGGAATCCTCCGGGATCACCTGTCCCATCAGTGCCGCCGCCAGGGTGTCGGCCAGGCTGCGCTGGGCTGCCGTGCCACTGGCGCGCAGTGCCAGCAGGGCGTTCAGTGTCGCGCCGACATCATAAGGGCCGGCAGCAGGAACCGCCGCCGTGACCTGCAGGTCTGCAGTATTCAGGGCCTCCAGGGCCTGCTGTGCCGCCATGGTCACATAGCCCCCCTGGGAATAGCCGGTCAGGAACAGCTGGCCGTTCCGCCTGATCCCCTGATTGTCCAGCCAGGTCTGTGCCGCCCGCAGCAGATCAATCACCACCATTGCCGACGGTGTTTTCTGCAAATAGGGATGCGGGGCTCCCCGTGAGCTGCCGTAGCCGAGGTAGTCCGGTGCCAGGGTGATGTAACCCAGGGAGGCAAACAGCAGGGGAGGGGCTGAAGGAGTGAGGTCGTTGCTTGGGGCCTTGGCGTCATGGTAGATGGTGCCATGCTGAAAACTGAGCAGTGGGCCGGCCAGCTGCGGATTCCTGTCCGGCAGCACCAGCAGGCCGGAAGCGTTGACCAGCGCCCCGTTCTGGTCCTGGGTGACATAGACCAGTTTGTACAGGGTCACACCGTACTGTAACAGCTGTTGCTGCTGCTGGGACAGCGCGACATCGCCGGCACTGAAATCCAGCTCGGCACGTGTAAAACTGGCCAGCCTGCTGGCGGATTGCAACTGTCCGCGGGCAGGTGTCGCCGTATTCGTATTGCCACTGTCGTCACTCCCGCCTCCGCAGGCACTGAGCAGCAAGGCAATACCAAGCAGCCGCAACGGTGATCCGTAGTTTTTTTTCATCCATCCGAGCATGACAAGGCCCTCTCTTGCAGGTAAATCTCCTGATTATAAGCAGGTTTAGTGTAACAGGAAAAAGCCACCCGACTGGAAGCAGATCGGGTGGCAAGCTTAAGGAGAAGGAAACCGTAGTGGTCGGGAAACGGAGCCATCCAGCATTGTGGTTTTTATGGTTATGGGGTTATGCCCGTTTGTTTTTGTTGTTATCGGGCTGGCCCCGTTTCCCTGTCTGGCCTTCCTGGCCGCCGGTTATTGTTATTAGGGGTTCCGGCTTTCCAGACTGCAGGCAGCGGTTGTTCTTGTTTTTGATACCCTTGTCTGTCGTTCTGGGGACAGATTACAAAAACCGTTCCGGGGCTAAAAGTAATGTTTACCGTTAGTCGGTAATCATTTATGCATTCCGGCTGCAGGGCTTGCGGGAGCTGGACGGGGGGTGAAGGTAAACTTGCGGCGGGTTCCGGCGTTACACCGGGTTTTTCACTGTTCACTCCGTACTGAAACCCGCTGGTACAGCAGCCGGATGGTACGCAGGGTGATCTCCATTTCCTCGGGTGGAATGCCGGCTCCCAGCTCCCGTTTCAGGGCCAGTACCTTCGGGATCATGGTGCGTACCAGTTTTTCTCCGTTGTCCGTGAGCCACACCCGTCGCAGGCGGCGGTCCTTCGCGTCGGGTGCACGTGCTACCAGCCCCTTTTTTTCCATGGAGGCCAGCAGCCGGGTCACGGTGGTCTTGTCTTTCAGGGTCAGGCGGTTGAGGTCGGACTGGGACAGGCCGGGTCGCTCAAACACCCGTGCCAGCAGCGGAAACTCCTCAATGTTGATCCCCTGATCCAGGCCGTGACGGCGCAGGTCGATAATCAGCTGTTTGCGCAGCAGGTAGCTGAGTCCGGTGACCAGGAAGCCCAGCATACTCTCCAGCCCCTGCTGGCGCAGCCGGTCGGGGTCATCATTATCCATGGCATGCGTCATGGTGAAGCCTGTATCAATGCAGTCATTATGCGTTCACGGTATTTTGTCCACGGTATTTCTGAATTTCCTGGGGCGGGGCGGTATCCGCTGTGGCTATTCTGTCTTATAATCGTTGTATATTGCAACTATTGAGTTGGGGCCTGCGGATCAGCCATGAAAATACTGGGAAAACTGTTTAATCTGCTGTTGTTGCTGGGCATGATCGCCATCGGCGTACTGGGGGCGCGTTACATGATCCAGCGTCAGAAACCACCGGTGCACGAGCAGACCGCCATGGACCCGCGTCCGGTCGAGGTCATGACCCTTGTCCGGCGTGATTACACCCCGACCGTGGTGGCTTATGGTGATGTGGCGCCACAGATCGTGTATGAGGGCCGGGCCGAAGTCAGTGGCCGGATCAGCTTCCTGCACCCTGACCTGCGGGTGGGGGGCAGCATTGCTGCCGATACCCAAGTGATCGAAATCAATCCGGAGGATTACCAGACCAGCCTCAACCAGACCCAGGCGGATCTTTCGGCCAGTCAGTCGCAGCTGGCCCAGCTGCAGCAGGAGGACGAGAATACCCGCAATGCCCTGAAACTGGCGTTGCAGAACCTCAAGACCGCGCAGCAGAACATGGCCAATGTCCGGCGCAAGGCCGCCCCGATCGAAAAAAACACCGGCCTGATCCAGCGCAACATCAATCTGGCCCAGCAGAACATGAGCATCACGCGCAAGAATCTGGAGCTGGCCAAACAGGACCTGGCCCTGACCCGCAATGATCTGGGGCCGGCGCAGTCTGATCTGGAACTGGCGAAGAAGAATCTGGCACTGGTGCAGAAGGAAATGGCACGGGTGCGTGAACTGGGCAAGCGCCGGCTGATTCCACTGACCCAGGTGGATGCCCAGGAGCAGGTGGTCACCCAGCAGCAGCAGGCCGTGTCCCAGCGCCAGCTGGCCATCTCCCAGAAGCAGCAGGCCATCGCCCAGAAACAGCAGCAGATTCTGCAGCTGGAGCAGTCGCTGGTACAGCAGCAGCAGGCCATTGTGCAGCAGCAGCAGCAGCTGACCCAGCAGGACACCTCCGTGGCCAGCCAGGATCAGAGCGTGCTGCAGCAGCAGCAGCAGATCATTCAGTACCAGCAGACCGTCACCGACCTGCAGGGCCGGCTGGATACCTACGCCAGCCGCCGGGCCGCTGCCGTGGCCCAGATTGAGCGCTCCCGCCAGCAGGTCAAAGGCCAGCAGACCACCCTCGGGCGCACGCTGGTGAGCATGCCGTTTGATGCCCGCATCAGCAAGGTCGGGGTCGAGCAGGGCGAGTTTGTCAGTACCGGCAGTGTGCTGTTCGAGGCCATCAATACCGATGGCGTGGAAGTGCGGGCGGAGATTCCGCTGCGCCAGCTGGCCGCCCTGCTGGAGCCGCTGCACGGGCAGACCCTGAACTTTCATGCGGCGGGTAGTGTGGCCCTGCTGCGGACCCTGAACCTGAAGGCCAGTGTCCGTCTGGTGGGGCTGGAGTCGTCAGCGATCTGGGAGGCGGAAGTGGCGCGCTTTGCCGAGGCGGTCGATCCGGTGCGGCGCACGCTGGGGGTGGTGGTGACTGTAGCTCATCCGCTGGATGACACCGTGATGGGTGAAAAGCCGCCGCTGCTCAAGGGCATGTATGTGCAGGTGGAAATCCAGGCCCCGCCGATTCCGGCGCTGGTGCTGCCCCGCCATGCGATTCATCAGGGGCATGCCTATGTCATGGATGCTGAGGATCAGCTGGAAATCCGTCCGTTGACCATCCGCCTGCAGGACAGCCGCGAAGCCGTGATCACCGAGGGTGTTGCTGAAGGTGAGCGGGTGGTGCTGAATGACCTGATTCCGGTGATTCCCGGCATGCCGCTGGTCACGCTGGCAGCGGCACAGGCAGCAGCGGCAGCTGCCCGCAATGCCGAGGCAGGGCAGGGGAGTGCTGCCGCAGGTGACCCGGCAGCATCAGGTGCTGCCGCTACAACCGATGGGCAGGGTCAGCAGCCATGAGTCAGGTGATCCGTTATTTCGCCCTGCACCCGACGGCCTCCAATATCTTCATGGTGGCCATTATGTTGCTGGGGCTGGCCTCGGTGCCAAGTCTCAACAAGGAGACTTTTCCACGCCTCAAGGCCTCCCGGGTTTCAGTGTCGGTACCCTATCCGGGGGCCAGTCCCTCTGAAGTCGAGGAAGCGGTCTGCAACCGCCTGGAAGATGCCACCGATGGTATCAGTTTCCTCAAGGAGCAGCAGTGTGAAGCACGTGACAACGTGGGAACACTGGTCGCGGAAATGAAGGAAGATGGCGACATCAAGCAGTTCAAGGATGATGTGCAGGCGGCCGTTGACAGTGTGACCGATTTTCCGGCTGAGGTTGAGGATATCACCGTCAAAGAGCTGGGCCTGATTGATGCGGTGGTGGCACTGGGGATCGTCAGTGACCTGCCGCAGCCGCAGCTCAAGGCGCTGGCGGAGGATTTCCGCACCCGCATGCTGGCCCTGCCGGATGTACCGATTGTGGAAGTGACCGGTTTTTCCACTCACGAGTACAGGGTGCTGCTGCGGGCGGAAAGTCTGCAGCAGTACGGCCTCACGGTGCGTGAGGCCGCCAACCTGATCCGTGCCCAGGCGCTGGACCTGCCGGCCGGGGTGCTGGAAACCGCCGGGCGCAATTACCAGCTGCGCTTCGAGAACCTGCGCCGCACCCCGCAGGCGCTGGCCGATCTGGTGATCATGAATACCGATAACGGGGGGGAAGTGCGCCTTGGTGATATTGCCACCATCCGGGATGAATTTTCCGTACCCGAGCAGCGCAGTACCATCAATGGCCAGCCGGCCACCCTGTTGCTGGTCAGCAAGAACCAGACCGACGACACCCTCCGGGTCTATGATGCGGTCAAGGCTTTCGTGGATGCGGAAAACCAGCGGCTGCCGGCGGGAACCCACATCCATATCGTGCTGGATGTGGCCTCGATCGTGCGTGACCGCCTCAACCTGCTGGTACGCAACGGCTGGCAGGGGCTGCTGCTGGCAACCGGGGTGCTGTTCCTGTTTTTTACCTGGCGCTATACCTTCTGGGTGGCCATGGGACTGCCGATTTCCTTTTTGGGCGGGCTGGTGGTCATGAGTGCGCTGGGTGTGACCATCAACATGATTTCCATGGTGGCGCTGCTGATGGCCATCGGCATCCTGATGGATGATGCCATCGTGATTTCCGAGAGCATTGAAAGTGAATATCGCAAGGATCACCGGGCCGGACATGCCGTCATTACCGGGGTCAGCAAGGTGGCTTCGGGCGTTTTCTCCTCCTACCTGACTTCAGCGCTGCTGTTTGGCAGCCTGCTGTTCATGAAAGGTGATCTGGGCCAGATCATGGGGGTGTTGCCGGTGGTGCTGCTGTCGGTACTGACCGTGAGTCTGGTGGAGGCGTTCCTGATCCTGCCGGCCCACCTACACCACTCGCTGGAGAAGCGCCGGGATGCCGGGGGGCGCAATATCCTGCGACGGGGTTTTGATGCCGCCTTCACGGGCCTGACGCAGCTGGTGGGGCGGCTGGCCTACGTGGCCATCAAGCTGCGTTATCTGGTGGTGGGCGGTACCATCGCACTGCTGATTTTTTCTGCCAGCCTGCTGGCTTCCGGGGTGGTGAAGTTCAAGGGCTTTCCCGATATTGAAGGCAATCAGGTCGATGCGCGTATCCTGATGCCACAGGGTACCCCGATCGAGCGTACCGAGGCAGTTGTGGATCAGGTGTTGCAGGCACTGGAGCACACCCTGGAGCAGCTGCCGCCGGAGCCGAAGGGGGAGCTGGTGCGTCTGACCCGTGTCAGCTACAGCGAAAACCAGGATGCCAGTGAAAGCGGGCCGCATCTGGCCACCATCGGCCTTGAGCTGCTGGGGACCGAGGAGCGCAACATCAGTCTGCGGGAGCTGGAGCGGCTCTGGCGTCTCAACCTGCCGGTGATTCCGGATGCGATCAGCATCCAGATCAAGGAGCCGTCATTCGGTCCTGCTGGGCAGGCCATTTCCATGCGCCTGCAGGGGCTGCCGCCGGAGCAGCTGTCAGCAGCCTCCTGGGAGCTGCAGGGCTGGCTGCGTGGTTATCAGGGCGTATCCAATATTCTGGATGACCTGCGGCCGGGGAAGCCGCAGTTCAGCATCACCCTGCTGCCGGGTGTGCTGCAGGCCGGTCTGGATGCCCAGACCGTGGCCGACCAGCTGCGTGCGGCTTATCAGGGCGTCAAGGTCTCGGAAGTGTATCGCGGGCGCGAATCCTATGAGATCAATGTCCGGCTTGATACCCGTCCGGAACAGGCCCTGCGCAACTTTGAGCAGCTGACCATTTTTTCCCGGCAGGGCGTGGCGATACCGTTGTCTGCGATTGCCCGTATTGAGGAAACCCGTGAATATGCCCGTATTGTACGCATCAACCACCAGCGTACCGTCACGGTCGGGGCTGACGTCAATGCCCGGATCGCCAATGCCGGGCAGATTATCACGGCCACCCAGCGGGACTTTTTCCCGCAGCTGGAGCAGCACTACCCGGGACTGAAAATCAGCCTGGAGGGCGAGACCCAGAACAGCAGCGAGACCAGCCGTTCGGTGCTGACCGGTTTCGGGCTTGGCATTGCCGGGGTTTACCTGCTGCTGTGCCTGCAGTTCCGCAATTACCGTGAGCCGGTGATTGTGCTGATGAACATTCCGCTGGCCCTGATCGGGGTGATCTGGGGCCATTATTTCATGGGACTGGACATGACCCTGCCGAGCATGATCGGGTTTGTGGCCCTGGCCGGGGTGGTGGTGAATGACTCCATTCTGCTGGTCCAGTTTGTGAAAATGCGTTCGGGGGAGGGCATGAACCTGCATGACGCTGCGGCCCAGGCGGTTCGTGACCGTTTCCGTGCCGTGTTTCTGACTTCCGTGACCACCATTGCCGGGGTGACGCCGCTGCTGGCGGAAACCAGCCTGCAGGCCCAGGTGCTGATTCCGCTGGTGACCAGTATCGCTTTCGGCATGCTGGCCTCCACCCTGCTGATTCTGATGGTGCTGCCGGCGGGCTATTCGATTCTGGAGGACTTCGGCTTTACCGAGCTGCCGGAGGTGGAGCCGGATGAGCCGGGTGAAGACAGGGCCGGGGCTGCTGCACCGGACGCTGCCTGATGCCGGCACGGGAGTCAGCTTCTCCTGAGCTTCCTGAGTGTTCAGGGTTACTCAACCACAACCGATAGGTGCCGTTGCCGAAGCATCAGTGCTGTTCAGGAACAGAGCAACGCTGTGTGAGCGGGCGGATTCCATGCTCAGGCATAAGTGTGCTCGATATACCCCGCCAATATCTGGCCCAGACGGTTGCCGGGGTGATCGGCGCAATACAGGATGATGCAGTGTTCCGGCAGGGGGGGCAGGCGCTCACCCGAGCCGATGATTTCCAGTTCATTGCCCAGCAGCCATGCCGGCATCAGGTCGGCACTCACACACAGGTCAGCTGCTGTCATGGCCACGGTGGCACCAACCCCTTCCAGTCTGGCAATGTCGATCCAGTCGATACCGGCCTGATCCAGTACGTCGATGACAGGCTTGCGAAAGGCGCAGCGTGAGGAAAATCCGATCGGCAACGGCCGCTTTTTCCAGGCATTCCCTTCCGGAGCACCGGTCCAGAGCAGGGGCACCACCCGGATGACCTTGCCACCTTTCTGCGGTTCCAGCTCGGTGGTCAGCACCACATCCAGCTGGCCGGCCTCGAACTGTTCCCTGAGCGGGTAGGTATTGGCCACGGACAGCTTGATTTCCACACGCGGGAAGTCACGGCTGAAGGCGCGCAGTACCTTGGGCATCAGCGGGTGCAGCAGGTCGATCGGCACCCCGAGCCGTACCTGGCCTTCAAAATCCGGAGCCGTAAGCCGGCCCCAGGCTTCATCATTCAGGGCCAGCATCTGGCGGGCAAAGTGCAGCAGCTGCTCACCGGCCACCGTCGGGGTCATGCCCTGGGATGAGCGCTCGAACACGCTGAAACCCAGTCCCTGTTCCAGACGCTTGATCTGCATGCTGATGGCCGACTGGGTCAGGTGCAGGCGTGTGGCGGCCTGTGTCATGCTGCCGGCATCCGCAATGGTGACAAAACTGCGCAGGGTACCCAGATCAAAATGACGCAGGGTTGGAAAAGTCATGATTTTCCCATCAATGTCTGTGAAACTCAGCTTCAATATTATTCGTTTCCCTGATTGCCTGACAAGGTATAGGATCAATTTCAGTAAAGCCAAAGTGATTTCATTTCACGGAAATTAATGAGTATTATCATGAACGCAAATACCAGTCTGTCGGCAAACACGTTTTCCGGATCATCATCCTTGTTGCAGGGAGCAGCCGGGTACCTGTTCCGGCTGCATCAGTACCTGCTGCTGCAGCAGGCCGAATGGTGCCTGCACCAGACCCTCAGGCGCGAGCGGCGGGCACTGGCCGGCCTGCCGGCACACCTGCTGCGGGATATCGGTGTGACGTCTGACGAGGCTGAGAGGGAAAGCCGGTGTGCCGGTGTGCCCGAGGCCAGAAGAAAAGCCCTCCTGCGGTTGTAAGTGCGACTCCCCGCGAGGGGAGCACCGGTGTTACGATAATGCCCGTACCGGAAGCTTTTGTTGGCGGGAGGGATTACCAGACCATGAGTAATGAAACCAGACAGCGGCAACAGCCGCACGATCTTTCATCCGGCGGACCGGCGGTCACGTTGCTGGTCAGCCCCCGTGATCGGGACCTGGGGGGATTTTCCGTGCGCCGGGCCTTGCCATCCGGTCAGCTGCGTCAGGTCGGACCTTGGGTGTTTTTTGATCATTTTGGACCCGTCAGCTTCAGTCCCGGCAGCGGTATCAATGTCAGGCCACACCCCCACATCAATCTGGCGACGGTCAGCTACCTGTTTGAAGGTGAAATCCTGCACCGGGATTCCTTGGGGAATGAGCGCTACATCCACCCCGGTGATATCAACCTGATGGTGGCCGGGCGCGGTATTGTTCATTCCGAGCGCGAACGTCCGGCTGTTGCCGCCAGCGAGCACCGGCTGCATGGTTTGCAGCTGTGGCTGGCACTGCCCGAGGCGGATGAGGAAATGGCTCCCGAGTTTCACCATTATCCCGATGCTGACATTCCACGGGTAACGGTCGATGGAGTGCCGGTCCGTATCATGATGGGCAGCGCCTTCGGCGTGGCTTCACCGGTCAGGACTTTTGCCACCACCCTCTATATCGAGGCCCGTCTGCAGGCGGGACAGACCTTGGTACTGCCTGAAGCTGAAGAGCGGGCACTCTATGTGCCAGGCGGTGCGGTCAGCATCGGGGAAACCCGTGTGCCCGCTTGCAGCATGGCACAACTCTCCTCCGGTCCGGGATTGGTGTTACAGGCACAAACCGACAGCATTATCGCTCTGGTTGGCGGGGATAAAATGACCCGACGCTACATGGAGTGGAATTTCATTTCCAGCCGTCGGGAGCGTATCGGGCAGGCCAAGGCTGACTGGGTGGCAGGCCGTTTCCCGAAGGTGCCCGGTGATGAGCAGGAGTTCATTCCCCTGCCCTGAAAGACCGACAGGCAGCGGCTATCCCGCTCTGTTTTGGCATACGCTTTGTCGCTTTTGCAGGTGTCAGGAGCGAGGGCTGGGTGCCGGGGGAGGGAACAGGGTGTCCCACTCCAGTAACAGCCCGGGAAACAGGGCGGATGCCCGAGTACCCCGGGTTTCTTCAATCAGGACGTTGCCGTAATGTTTGCTGTCGTCTGTCTGCAGCTGCCACATCATTACCACCCGGTCGGTCGGATGGACCACCCAGTATTCGCGCACGCCATGACGCTCATACTGACGCAGCTTGTGGATCAGGTCCCGGGAGGCTGTGGAAGGCGAGAGCACCTCAATAATCCAGTCGGGTGCACCCTTGCAACCCCTGTCATCCAGCTTGCCGGCATCACAGATAATGCTGATATCCGGCTGCACCACATTATCGATCTGGTCATCCGCCGCATCAGCTGCACTCAGGCAGACGTCAAAGGGGGCCGGAAAAACTTCACAGGATTTACCCCGGAACGCCAGGGTCAGCTGGGTGACAAGTTCACGTACGATGCGCTGATGCAGGACGCCGGGGGCTGCCATCATGAGGGCTTTTCCATCCAGCAGCTCGTAACGCACCTCATCCGGCCAGCGCAGGTAGTCCTGATAGGTGTAATGTTTTTGTGCATCCGGTTGAGAAGCCAGCGGCATGGTGTTGCTTCCTTGTGGGTGATGATGCCGGTCCGGCTTTTGATGTCGCCCGGCTCCATTGAGTATACCACCTATGCCGCCAGTGCAGGAGGCACCTGCTGGCAGGGTTGCCATGAGGGCTGGTGTGGCCTTTACAGATAGCGCCTGGTCTTGCGTGTCGCCACTGCCTGCAGGGGATCATCCGGCCATGGATGCTTGGGGTAGCGCCCCTTCATGTCCTTTTTCACCGCATGATAGGAGGTACGCCAGAATCCGGCCAGATCCTGGGTGATCTGCAACGGGCGACCTGCCGGAGACAGCAGGTGCACGGTCAGGGGTACCCGGCCATTGGCAATGGTGGGGGTGGCCTCACAGCCGAACATTTCCTGCAGCTTTACGGCCAGTACCGGCGGGGACTGGCTGTAGTCGATGGGAATGGCATGCCCGGACGGAACCTTCAGCGTTTTCGGTGCCAGCTGTTCCAGCCGCTGCTGCAATTCCCAGGATAACAGCGCGCCGAGAATAGTGCTCAGGTCCAGCCGCTTGAAATCGCCCAGCACGCTGACCCCGGTCAGGTAGGGAGCCAGCCACCCATCCAGGCTGGCCAGCAGGTGTTCCCGGCTCACATCAGGCCAGGGCTGGCCGGGGTCGACAGCATGCAGCAGCTGCACCCGTGCACACCATTGTTCCTGTTCCGCCCGCCAGGGCAGCAGCATCAGCCCCTGTTTGCGGATGAAGCTGGTCAGGGCTGCGGTGCGGGCTTCCGGCGGCACGTTCTGCAGGGGCTGGCGCTGCAGAACCAGTGCACCGATCCTGTGCTGCTGTTCAGCCATGAAACGGCCCGCCTTCTGATCCCATTCCATGACGGTTTGTACGCGTACCTGATCCGCCAGTGCAGTGGCAAACAGTGTGTCATCCAGTACTGCCGCCGAGCGGATAAGGTCACTGCTTCGGCCTGCCATGCTGCTGACTTCCGCAATCGCGAGCCAGTGCCGGTTGCCGAGCGCGTGTTTGTCGGCCAGATTGGCGCTGCGGCCATTGGCAAGCTGGTAGCCACCGGAATGCCGTCGTCGTGCGATGCGGTCGGGATAGGCGCAGGCCAGCAGGTAGCCGTTGGCCTGTGTGGCGGTCAAGGGTGGGGTTGCCTGTGTGGCGGGCAGCTGCAGCAGTTGCAGCTGATCCTCGAACTGGTCTGCCAGTTGGCGGGTTCGTGCCAGCCAGCCCTGCTGCGGGCCGGGGCAACGTGTATTGCCTGCGAGCATGTCCAGCGGCTGGCTGATGTCGGGGTTGTGCTGTGCAAACGGGTTGCGTTCGGAGAGCAGGGCGGCAAGGTGGGCGGCGATCTGCCGGCTGCCGGTCTGTGCGCCGCAGATCAGCAGGTGGGCCAGACGCGGATGCAGGGGTAACGCCGACATGGCTTGACCGTGCGGGGTCAGTACCATGGCGGTTCCCTTGTGCCGGATGGCACCCAGGGTTTCCAGCAGTTCCAGTGCCTGCTGCCAGGGACCGCGTGGAGGCGCATCCAGCCAGTGCAGCGCTGCGGGATCATCCACGCCCCACTGCAGAAGCTGCAGTGCCAGTGGCGCGAGGTCTGCACGCAGGATTTCCGGTGTGCCGTGTGCCGGCAACTGCTCCTGCTGGCTTTCGGTCCAGAGCCGATAGCATCTGCCGGGAGCCAGACGACCGGCCCGTCCGGCCCGCTGGATGCTGGAAGCACGGGAAATGCGTGTGGTATGCAGGCCGCTCATGCCGGTGCCGGGATCAAAACGGGATTCGCGTACCAGCCCGGAATCCACCACCACATTGACTCCCTCGATGGTCAGGCTGGTTTCGGCGATATTGGTGGCCAGTACCACCTTACGCTGGCCGGCAGGCAGCGGGGCAATGGCCTGCTGCTGCTGGTCCAGGGTGAGGTTGCCGTACATCGGGTACAGCTGTACATCACGCAGCCCGCGTTCCAGCAGGTACTCGCCGAGCCCTGCAGCCACACGGTGAATTTCACCCTGACCGGGGAGGAAGGCAAGGATACTGCTGTCGGGATTGGCGTCGATGGCGTACCTGAGCGTGGTGATCATGCGTTCGGTGTTGTGCTCACCGGGGCGGGCCGCCTGCCCGTAAACGATATCGACCGGGTAGGTACGGCCCGCGCTGCGGATGACCGGGGCACCATCCAGCAGGTCGGCGATGGGGTGCGTGTCCAGGGTGGCGGACATGATCAGCAGTCGCAGCGGACTGGCCGCGTCACGGAACAGGTCGCGCCCCTTGAGGCACAGACTCAGGGCCAGGTCGGCGTCAAGGCTGCGTTCGTGGAACTCATCGAAAATGACCATCCCGATGCCTTCCAGTGCCGGGTTCTGCTGCAACAGGCGGGTGAGGATGCCTTCGGTGATGACCTCGATGCGGGTGGCGCGGCTGATCCTGCTTTCCAGCCGCATCCGGTAGCCGACGGTCTGGCCGGCGCTTTCCCCCAGCAGGCTGGCCATACGGTGGGCGGCATTGCGGGCGGCGATGCGGCGCGGCTCCAGCATGAGGATTTTTTGTCCGGCAAGCCAGGCTTCGTCCAGCAGGGCGAGCGGGACACGGGTGGTCTTGCCGGCACCGGGCGGGGCTTCAAGTACGGTTTCGTGGCGGGTGTGCAGGGCGTGTCTGAGCTCGTTGAGGATGGCATCAACGGGCAGGGGCGGGAAGTCAGGCATGTGGTGAACGCATCCGCCGGCCCGATCCTCAGGCCGCAACCCGGCGGCCCGGTGGTATCCGGCCCCGTGAGCGGGACTGACCTGCGAGTATCAGGTTGCAGGGGCCGGTCGGCTGGCCGGTGGCAAAGGGTTCTGCCCTGACTGCAGCCAGCGGTTTTTTGAGGGTGCGGATCACGGTATGGTATTCACCTTCGGACTATTGCGCCGGTTACGGAACACCAGCGGCCTGTCAGGTGCCGACCGGGAGGACTGTTCCGCCTGCTGTGCCGCCTCTGTCACCACCTGATGCAGCGGAGACAGGGAGCAGGTGGGGTCGGTATTGCGTGCATCCCCGGTAAGCTTGAAAGCCTGACAGCGGCAGCCGCCATAGTCTTTTTCACGTTGATCACAGCTGGCACAAGGCTCCTTCATCCAGCCCGTACCCCGGAAGGCATTGAAGGCCGGGGATTCATACCAGATCCATTCCAGCGAGTGATCACGCACGTTGGCAAATTCCAGTCCTGGCAGGTCACGGGCCGCATGACAGGGTAAAGCCACGCCATCCGGTGCCACGGCCAGAAACACCCGGCCCCAGCCATCCACACAGGGCTTGGGGCGGCCTTCGTAGTAATCCGGCACCACAAAATAGATTTTCATCCGGCCCCTGAATTTTTCCTGATAGTGGTGTGCCACGGCTTCCGCTGCCTGCACCTGCTGGCGGCTGGGCAGCAGCTGGTCACGGTTTAATAGTGCCCAGCCTTCATATTGGGTGGTGGCCAGCTCAACGTAATCGGCTTCCAGCTCGGCAGCCAGCTCCAGCATGGCGGCAACATGATCAATGTTAAGGCGATGGATGACAAAGCACAGCACCATGGGATAGCCTTGTGCCTTCACGGCACGGGCCATGGCTTTTTTCTGTTCAAAGGACTCGCAGCCTGCGATGTAATCATTCAGGGCCTGGCTGTCGGACTGGAAGCTGATCTGGATATGGTCCAGCCCCTGCGCGTGCAGTTCCGCCACCCGCTCGGCATCCATGCCGACACCGGAGGTGATCAGGTTGGTGTAATAACCCAGCTGGCGGGCTGCACCCACCAAGGTGCTCAGGTCTTTGCGCACCAGTGGTTCACCACCGGAGAAGCCCAGCTGGGCGGCCCCCAGTTTGCGGGCTTCATGCAGCACCTTGAGCCAGCCTTCGGTATCCAGCTCCTCCTGCTTCCTTATCAGCGTGAGGGGATTGCTGCAGTAGGGGCATTGCAGGGGGCAGGAGTGGGTGACTTCCGCCAGCAGCCACAGGGGGGGAGGTATCCTAGCCAAAACGTATCCACCCCCGTTCCTGCGCTTCACTCACAAATTCCAGCACATCGGCGCTCAGGTCATCCTCGCCGAATGCCTGTTCCAAGGTGCTGATCACTTCGGCCAGGGTACGCCTGCCATCCACCTGTTCCAGAATGGCACCGGCCGGGCCGTTGAGCTGCACCATGCCTTCCGGATACAGCAGCACATGGCAGTCCTGTACAGCTTCCCACTGCAGGCGGTAGCCGGGGGTGATGCGGGGAATGGTATCAAGGTCGGTTTCAGTCATGGCGGGTTTCCTCCTGCGCCGTGTTCTGGTCAACATTGAAATAGGGTGGCATGTTGAGCACATAGGCCATGTACATGGCATCCAGCATCGACCACAGTACGTCCAGCTTGAAGCGCAGGATGCGGATGGCGCGTTCCTGCTGTTCGCGGGTGGTGAAGTGTTTCAGGGTGATGGCAAGGCCATGGTCCACGTCCCGGTGTGCCTCACTCAGGCGGTTGCGGAAATACTGCAGGCCCTCACTGTTGATCCAGGGGTAATGTTCGGGCCAGCTTTGCAGGCGCTGGCGGTGGGCGGTGGGTGCGAACAGCTCGGTCAGGGAGGAGCACACGCCTTCATGCCATTCAGCCCGGTGTACGAAATTGAGGTAGGCATCACAGGCGAAGCGTACGCCCGGCAGTACATGGCGCTGATCCAGCAGCTCTTCGCGTGGCACGCCACAGGCCTCCCCGAGTCGCAGCCAGGCTTCAATGCCGCCGTCGGACACGTGCCCCGCGTGTGGGCCGCCGTCATGGTCGAGAATGCGCCGGATCCAGTAGCGCCGGACTTCACGGTCAGGGCAGTTGAACAGCAGGGCAGCATCCTTGCGCGGGATGGTGACCTGATAATAGAAGCGGTTGGCGGCCCAGCCCCGCAGCTGGGCGGCATTGAGTTTGCCTTCGTACATCATCTGCTGGAACGGATGATGCACGTGATAATACCTGCCCTGTGCCCGCAGCTGCTGCTCAAAGGCCTGTGTGCTCCAGGGCTGTCCGCTGTCACTGCGCATGCTTTCCGTCCTCCTCTCCATTTCTCCGCTCTCCCGTTCCGGTCTACAGATTCAGCAGCATGCCGTCAAATGCCACTTCAATCCCCTGTTCGGTCAATACGGCCCGCTCTTGGGAATTCTCGTCCAGAATCGGGTTGGTGTTGTTGATGTGGATCAGGATCCGGCGTGCCTGCGGAAAACGGGCCAGCTGTTCAATCATGCCACCGGGGCCGGATTGTGCCAGATGGCCCATCTGTGATGCCAGCCTGGTGCCGACGCCCCGTCGTGCCATCTCATCATCGGTCCAGCAGGTACCATCCACCAGCAGACAGTCGGCCTGCTGGCAGAACGGTATCAGGTGTGGCTCGAACTGCCCCAGACCGGGGGCATAGAACAGCCGGCTGCCGTTGGTGCTGTCCTCGATGAACAGGCCGATATTGTCGCCGGCTGCCGGAGCGTTGCGGTGCGGTGAATAGGGGGGGGCCTTGCTGCTCAGGGCTACTGCCGTGACCTGCAGCCCTTCAACACCGGCCACTGTGGTGGCCGGGCCGTCACAGGCCAGCACATGACGCTGCACGCCGCAATAATGGGACAGCATGTTCAGTACCGGAAAGCCGGTGCTGAGGTCTTCATGTACGCTGTCGGTACAGTAAAGTTCCAGCGGAGTCCGGCTTTCGCGCAGGATCAAAAGGCCGGTGGTGTGGTCGATCTGGCTGTCGGCCAGCATCACGGCCCGCACACCGGTATCACGCACGGCCCGCCCCGGCTGCATCAAGGGATGGGCATTGAGCTGGGTGCGGATGTCGGGGGATGCATTGATCAGGAGCCAGTCCGTCCGGTTGCAGGATACCGCGATGGAGGACTGGGTGCGGGGTCGGGCCTTGAGCGTGCCGTCGCGCACACCGGCGCACATGGTACAATTGCAGTTCCATTGTGGAAAGCCGCCGCCGGCTGCGGAACCTAGAACCAGAACATACATGGTATCGCCTTCAGAAATCTGCCGGAGTGGAAACAAAGAAACCGGTCAGGGTTGACCGGTTTCCAGCTAATGGATAGCTCCAACCAACCTTAACGGTTCATGATATACAGGTTGATTTCAAACCCATAGCGCATTTCTTTGAAACTCGGTTTGGTCCATTTTTTCATCCGTTCTGTCCTCTCCTGTGCAGGTTGTTGATAAAACGAAACAACATACCGTATGTATACCTGACGAGGGTTGGCAAAAGGTTGGATCGGAAATCCACCCGAAACGGATCACGGGTGGCTGTCGCGGCACAACCTGCTGACTTCTCCGCGTCCTCAAGTCCGGCATGCCATATCCCATGGTTCAGCAAATGCTGCGAAATATCAAATTGATAAAATGGCAGATCATGATCCGTTTTGTAGACGGGTAATGGTCTGTGCGCAAACTGGCTCCAGGATGATGAGCCGGCCCCGGCAGGCGATAACTCATGATCGCGCCAGTCCGGTCTGAATGTCCAGCGCTTTGCGGCCCAGAAACCGTTCCATGGGAGCGCTGTCAGCGGTATTGCCACGCGTCAGCATGCGCAGGTTATCGGGGCTGAGCATGGGGATCAGGTGCTGTCCCAGGCTCGCCATGGGCAGCAGCAGGGCCAGTGGCATGGGGATGATCAGTGCCGGGCGGCGCTGGGTGCCGAATTGGCGCAGGCGTTGCAGCCATTCACGGTAGCTGACCTCCTCCCGTCCGACCAGATCGAGGCCGGGCTGGGTCGGTGTCTCGGGCTGCAGGCATTGTAGCACGCAGGCAACCACATCGCTGACATGCACCGGGCGCAGGCGGTAATGGCCATCACCGGGGACACCGATCACCGGCAGCCGGGCCAGACGGCGAAAAAGTGCCATGCTGCTGCCTCCTTGGCCATACACCAGTGACGGGCGTAACACAAACCCGTTCAGGGGCAGGGTGCGCAGGCAGTCATCTGCCGCCCGTTTGCTCAGATGATAAGGCGTTGCAGCCTGTTCATCGGCTCCCAGGGCGGAAATCTGTACCACCTGCTGCACGGATTGTTGTGCACAGGCATGAAACAGTGCGCAGGGTGCCTGATGATGGACCGCCTCGAAGCGTTGGGAGCCGGTTTCAGCAATGATGCCGACCGCATTGATGGCGGCATCCACTCCCGTCAGCAGTGGATGCCAGTCCTCCACCCGGGTCATGTGTGCAAAATCATGCCCATGGCGGCGTGAACAGGGTACGACGGTATGGCCCTGTACCGTGAGGGCGGTACTGAGGTGCTGGCCGATAAAGCCGCTGGCACCGGTGAGCAGGATGTTCATGGCAAATCTCCGGGGTATGGTCGGTTTGCGGATTTCGGGTTCCGGAATGATCCTTCGGGAAAAGACTGTCAGGATACCGGAAGTTTTGAGAAACTAAACTGCCTGGACGGGTTTCAGTGAGTCACCCCGCCACATGCCCCCTGTATGTGATAGGGATCAGGCGAAGGACCGCTTTAATAGATTTGGGAAATCCCCCGGCTTTGCCGGGGGAGACAGGCATAGTTTGACGTATCCGGAAGTCCACCGTAAAACTCTGAGTCGTGAGCCGCCAAGCAAACGATGAAGGAGTTTTACGATGGACGAATACGAAAGCCTAAGTGTCAAGACCCGAGTGATCATAGACCCGTCGATTAAACAATTCCGGCTGTTTACGTTGCCAGTCTTTCAGCGCCTGTATGGGGGTCCGATGGCCGATATGGCGCTGCACCATGTGATGGTTGTAAAGCCTGAGGTATTGCTTCAATGCC
>JAGRJD010000098.1 GCA_020442915.1 Thiothrix sp.
GGGAGGTTTGTGCTGGTGGGACGCGGGCGACAGGTTACACTCCTTGCTTCCCCCTTTGAAAAAGGGGGACTGAGGGGGATTTTCCCCCCCAGACTCCCCGGATGCAAGCGCAGCGGCGCCTGCCCATACCAGGCATGCGCTTTCACCGGCACGCCCCTGGGCGGCTTGCGCAAGGTCTTGATGTCATACACCTGCCGCCGCGCCCCGATCAAACTGTTGCCATTGAACAACTGATACCCGAACCACGGCACCTGGCGCTCACCATGAATCGCATTCAGCCACAGCGACACTTCCGCCAGCTCCACCGCCACCGGATTCAAATCCACCCCGAAGGTATTGCGGTCGGCAATGAACATCTTCACCTGCTGCAAGCGCTGGCTGTATTCCTCGTGGGGAATGTGTTGTTGCAACTCGGCCTGCTTGCGCTCCAGATAGGCTTGCGCCAACTGGTTGACCGCTTCATTGATAAACGCCGCCGACCCCATCGCCGGTTCGCAGATCGTAAGCCGTAGAATCTCATCCGCCGTCTTGCCCGCCAGCAACTCCTTGAGTGCGTATTTCACCAGCGTTTGGGTCAGCACCTCCGGGGTGTAATAGGAGGCGGATTTCTGCCGGTCGCGCCCCGCCAGCCGGTAGATGAAGGTGCCTTTCTCGTACTTGCGCAAGGCCTTGTGCCCTTGGGCATTCCTGCCGTAAACACGCTCGTCTTCGGTATACAGCTCAATGTCTTCTGCCGGAACGAAATAGCCGGTTTCCAGCTCATCCGGTTCCGTACCGGCTTTTTTCACCTCGTACAAATCCCGGTCGGCAAAAAAGCCCCGGTAGCTGAGCAGGGCTTCATACACCGCGCCCAACTGGTTGATGCCCAGTTGCGCATACGACACCCGCCCGCGCCGTTGCCGCGCCTGCGGGCGGGTCAGCGACATCAGCCTGATGATGCGTTGCAGGGTTTCATTGCGGAACACCACCTTGTTCAACAGCCGGGTACGCGCCGGGTCAAACAGGTGGCTATCCAGCGGCTCGATATTGAAGCTGTTATAGACACTGCTGACGGTATCAGCGATACGGCTCTGGTTTTCGCCCTGATAACCGTGATGGATCAGGCTGAACAGGCGTTGCAGCGACTCATGGATATAACTGCCGTTGCGCGACTCCTCACTGGTCAGTTGTACCATTTCCAGATCGCGCAGCGCTTCCAGGCTGTAGCCCTTGCGGTAGGCATCCGACTGATGCGGCACATAGCCCAGTTCCGGGCGCGCCTCGATGTAGAACAAGAACAGCAGGCGGTACATATAGCGCAGGCATTCCAGCGACAATTGCCCCGCATCCAGCGCGTGCTTGCCGGTGTAGCCGATTTTGGTATGATCCAGCAGGTAAGCCGCCGCTTCATTGCCCAGCAACTCGATGCTCTCGCGCAGCGCGTATTTCAGGTCTTCGGAAACGGCGAAAGCGTGCTTGTGGGCGTTTTCATCCAGCGTATCCAGCAGGCTCAGGCCATCTTCCGGCAACAGGCTGTCGCGGTGCAGCAGCGCGGCGGTAGCCTTGAGGGTCGGCAGGTCGCGCCGCCCGAGGATTTCTTCCCAGTCAAAGCGCAGCAGCCGGTTCTGGTTCCACTTGAGCCGATCCAGCAGCAGCAATTGCCGCTCGGAAAGCAGCAACACCCAGCGTGGCGGATGTTTCCCGGCGAACACCCACTTGGTGATCAGCGCATTCCAGCTTGCCTGCAAAATGGCCGGGTCGGGTGGCACCTCACCGGCAAACTGCGCCCGCTGCGGTGTCAGCGCCAGCGGGTCAGTGCCTTCCTGTTCCGCATCAAACGCCTCCAGCACCCACAGTTCGGGGCTGTTGCCCGCTTTGCCGAGCGTCGCCAGCAGCGGAATCTCCTGCCCCTTGTCCAGTTGCGTGTTGTGCGGCTCAAAGGGGTAGCCCAACGCCGCCAGCAGGGTTTGCAGAAACGTGCGTTGCAAGGCCAGCCGCCGGGCGGGCTTAAGCTTGCGCTCCCGGCGCAGGCGTTCGCGCAACGGGAAATACTCACGGTTGAGGTTACGCAAGTGCTGGTAAGGCGCCTGTTCCTCAGCCTGTGCCCAGCGGTTGAGTACGTCCTTGATGTCCCCGGCGAAAATCTGGCTCAGGTAATGCTGGCTGTAGAACTCGTTCTCGTTGCTGATGCCCACATAGGTGACGGTTGTATCGCTGATCGCCATGTTTTCCCCTTTATCCCTGCACCAATACCGCAATCACTTGCAGGTACGGCTGGTCTTCGGTAGTCAGCGTATCCCTGACCCAGACCTGATAGTCGCTGAACACCTGTTCAATATCCCGTGTCTGTTGTGCCTTGCGCACGGCCTGCACGCTTTCCGTAAAACGCAGTTCCAGTTGCTGTAACTGGTGTTCACGCAGTTTTTCCAGTTCCGCCAGTTGCTGATCCAGCCGGGGTTGCAACCCGGCCACGAAACGCTGATGCACCTGACGGATGTATGCCCGCGCCTTGTCGATGGCCAGCGGCAAACGCTGCTGCAAGGCTTCCACATCCACGGCCTGCTGACGGTTGGGGATCAGGCTGTTGCCCAGTCGGGTACGTTCCAGCGTGGTGCTGAAATCTTCCACACCGATGAACTGCCCGTTGCGAAAGCGCACCCCCAGCCACTCGTGAATCAGCGCATGGCTTTTGCGGTTGGGAATCAACCCGGAAATCACAAAACAGGTTTCGTCATCCTCCAGCCCCTGCGGCAAGACCAGCACCGGCGCGGTATGCCGCCCGAACAGTGCCAGCATGCGGTCATTCAGCCACTGGCTGAGCGGGTGGTGCGGCCACAGGTAATGCTGTTTGGGCCAGGCGTTTTCATCCTCACGGCTGCGGGCAATTTCATCCTTGATCACTGCCAGATCATCGGTGAGAACAAAACGGCCATCTTCAGGCAGTGCTTCATCCGGTATCTGTTTCAGGCGATAGTGCAAGTCTGGCGGAGCGGTCAGGATGATATGGCGGCTGGCATCCTCGAAACTGACCTGCCAGTCCTGCCCTTGCTCCAGCAGGCATTTGAGCGCGGCCTTGCTCCAGCGGTATTCGTCCTTAAACAGGCTCAACGGCGCCCGAATGGCGTCCCGCGCTGTTGGCTGTGGCGTGCCTGAAGGTGTCGGGGAGGTGGTTTCCATCGCTGTCATGAACAGGGCCAGCAGCTCATCGCCCTCGCTGTTGCCGTGCGTCTGCGGCTGGTATTGCGTATCGAAATCCGTCGCGTTTTGCCCCTCGGCCATGGCTTCACTGGTCAGGCGTTCTTCTTCCGCCACGTCATGGACATGCATGAAGACCGACGGGTCACCGATATTCTGGTAGGCCTGCTCATCCTTGGCCTGCAACACTTCCAGAATGCGCAGATCGCCCTGAATGGTAGTGTTTTGGGTGCTCGTCAGCAGGTAATAGATTTGCGGCTCCTGTTCCTGTCCGTAGCGATCCACGCGCCCGTTACGCTGCTGGAACACCATCAGCGACCACGGCATGTCGTAGTGGATCAGGCGGTGCGACTGGTAATGCAGGTTGATGCCCTCGGCAGCCACATCCGAACACAGTAATACCCGCAAAGCTGAATCCGGCTTGCCGAACTGCTCAACAATTTCCTGCTGCTCCTGATCACTCATGCCGCCGTGCATGATGCGGATTTGCGTGTTTTTATCATCGCCAGCGTTGAGTTTGAAATCATCTTGCAGATTTTTCAGCAGGTAATGCAGGGTTTCGATGCGTTCCGAGAAAATCACCAGCCGGTCATGGCTGGCTTGCACCGACCAGGCGAAGCTGTCGCTGGCCAGCAGCGTACGCAGTGACTGGTATTTGCTGTCAGCCTACGGGGTGATGCTGGCCAGCGCGGCAAGCAGTTCCCGTAATCCGCCGATTTCCGCCTCTGCCGCCGCTTTGCCGGGGTAATCGCGTTGCAGACGTTTGATGCGCTCCTGGGTACTCTGGATGCAGGCTGCCGGGCTGGAAAACAGCGCTTTCTGCAAGGTGACGCGCAATAGCGCGGTCTGGCGCGGGTTGCTGGCCTCACCGCCCCGGCTGAAGGCAATCGCAAGCAGGGCATCATAAGCATTTTCCTCCTGCCAACCGGCCTCATGCTGTGCCTTGAATACCTTGCGTTCCTTGAAGCTGCCTGTCACCTGATGCTGGATGTCTTTCTTGAAACGGCGGATCACCAGCCCCTTGCTGCTGAAATCGTCCTTGACGTAATTCTCGTCATCACTGATGGCAGTCGGGTCAAGCATGTTCATCAGGCTGGCAAAGCTTTTGGCACGCCCGTCATGCGGGGTGGCAGACAGCAGGATCAGGGTATCCGAACGGGTCGCAAGCAAACGCGCCAGCCGGGTGCGCTGGCTGCCGCTGCCACGATCGGCCACATTATGGCATTCGTCGATAATGATGATGTCCCAGTACGCCTGCTCCAGATAGACGCGGTATTCGGAATCCTGCTTCAGGGTATCGGTGGAGATGATCGACTTGTCGTAGTAGTAAAACGGGTTGTGGTTGCTGGGAATGCGGTTGCGCACCCGTTGCAGGCCCACGGAATCCAGCCGGGTCAGCGGGATGCTGAAGCGGTTCCAGAATTCTTTCTGGAACTGGGTCAACATGCTTTTCTGGGTCAACACCAGCAGGCGCTTGCCACGCCCCCGGTGGATCAGTTCGGATACCAGAATCCCGGCTTCCAGGGTTTTCCCCAGACCCACGGCATCGGCGATCAGGATGCGCTGGCGTGGCTGGCGCAAGGCTTGCAGGGCCGGATCAAGCTGATAATCCACCACATCCATCGCTCCCTGGTGCGCAATATGAATGTTTTCATCATTGACCGCCCGGCGGCGCAACAGGCTTTCAATATAGAGCAAGGCGTTCTGGAACGCAGGGGAGGTATCCGCGACCAGGGTGGTTTTGGTGGGGTCAAGCACCTCAATTCGCTGCTCCAGCTTCGTCAGGAACAAGGCTTCGTGTTCCCGCACCAGTTCCGAGATACCATGACAGGTCAACTGGAGACCGCCATCGGAAGTAGGGTCAACGCGGCGGATAACCCATTCTGCATCACGGATGAGCACACGCATGCCCGGAGCGTAGAGCGCCATTCCACTTCCTTTTTTGAATGTTGTAGTGGCATAAAGAATACGCAGCTTGCCATGAAAATGAAAGATAACTACTCAGTATTTCGCATCCAAAAAGTTGTTGCTGCACTGATTGACTGATGCCTGCACGTGGCTTCCGAATTAAACAGCAAGAACCGGGGTGTTTGCTGCCGACTTCTGTGGCACGCTTAAGGCATGAAAACATTCATCAAAAAATCAGCTCTCCGTTACGATAGCGATGATCAACGCTGGGAAGCACTTTGCCGTAACGATGCACAAGCCGATGGTTTTTTCTTCTACGCGGTAACCACGACAGGCATTTACTGTCGGCCTTCATGCACCTCGCGCCAGCCGTCCCGGAAAAATGTTGCCTTTTATGCTTCTTGCGCAGCCGCAGAGCAGGCAGGGTTCAGGGCTTGCAAGCGTTGTCAGCCGGATGGTGAAACCCTGACAGAGACGCATGTCCGAAAGATTGCCCAGGCGTGCCGTTTGCTTGAGGAGACAGAAGCAACGCCCTCGCTGGAGGTGTTGGCGCGAGCGGTGGGAATGAGCAAATTTCATTTCCACCGGGTTTTTGTTGAGATGATGGGAATGACACCAAAAGCATACAGCCAGGCAGGGCGGGCTGAAAAGATACGCAGGCAATTAGCGCAAGGAGGTTCCATGACACAGGCAATTTATGAGGCAGGGTATGCCTCAAGCAGGCAATTTTACCAGGAGGCAACGCGCATACTCGGTATGCGCCCTAAAACCTATCGGGACGGCGGCAAGGATGAGACGATCTGCTTTGCGGTTGGTGAATGTTCGCTTGGGGCGGTGCTGGTCGCTTCCTCGCTGCAAGGTATTTGTGCCTTGTCGATCGGTGATGAACCGGAAGCGTTGGTACAGGCGCTGGAACAGCGTTTCCGGCAGGCGGCGATTATCGGTGGGGATCATCACTATGAGCAACTGGTTGCCCGGGTGATTGGTTTGCTCGAAGTGGCGGGAACGGGCTGGAATCTTCCCCTGGATATTCGCGGCACGGTGTTTCAGAAGCGGGTCTGGCAGGTGCTGCAAACCATTCCGTCTGGAACGACGCTGAGTTATGGCGAACTGGCAGCACGAATAGGCAGTCCGGGAGCTGTTCGGGCGGTGGCCAGCGCCTGTGCTGCGAACCCGCTTGCGGTAGCCATTCCGTGCCACCGGGTGGTACGGCGGGATGGTTCGCTGTCGGGTTATCGCTGGGGCGTGGAGCGCAAGCGCAGACTGCTTGAAATGGAAAGGTGCTGACTGGCCTATGGCATTCGATTTTCCCGAGACGGACGTACCACGTAACATTCTCCCGTATGATGGTGAGGGTATCTATTACGGGCAGATTTTTTCCGCTGGGCAAGCGGCACATTATTTGCGTCTTTTCCTGGCGGAAATTCCCTGGCAGCATGATGAGGCGATGTTTTTCGGGAAACATATCGTCACCGCCCGCCAAGTGGCCTGGTTCGGTGATGCCCATTACGATTATACCTACTCCGGCAGAACCCGCACGGCGCGCCCCTGGACACCCGGGCTACAGGCGATCAAGGCGGAAGTGGAGCGTCTGGGTGGCGCACATTACAATTCCTGCCTGCTGAATCTTTATGCTGACGGTTCCCAGGGGATGGGCTGGCATCATGACGATGAAAAGGGGCTTGGTGTGGACTCGGACATTGCTTCCGTGAGTTTTGGCGCAATGCGGCGCTTTGACTTTCGTCACAAGCACAACAAGGCGAAAGTGTCCCTGCATTTGCCCGCAGGCAGTCTGCTCATCATGCGTGGCCGCACGCAGGCTTGCTGGCAGCATCAGGTTCCCAAGAGCCGTAAAATCATTGAACCCAGGGTCAATCTCACCTTTCGCCGCATGCTGGTAGCGGAGACCCGTATTGCGCGGGAAGACGAAGCGGGCGCTATCCGCTAGCACCGAAACCTGATGTGCGGAAACGGCCAGTTTCACCCTCAGCGGTCAGCCAGATGGTCAATCGTCAGTATGGTTTAGCCGGGCATTTTTCTGAAACGCTGTCGGACTCACCCCCACCTTGGCCTTGAACAGGCGCGAGAAGTATTGCGGGTACTCAAAACCCAGTTGGTAAGCCACTTCGGCCACGGTTTTATTGCGCTCCAGCAGCAGGTTTTTGGCCTCCTCAATCAGGAAGCCGTGAATGTGTTCGATCGCTGTCTTGCCGGTTTCGGCCTTCAGGGCATCGCTCAGGTAACGCGGTGAAACGGACAGGAGGCTGGCCATGCGCTCAACACTGGGTATGCCTGCCTGATAAAAATCACCTGAGGCGAAATACCTGACCAGTGCCTGATGCAGCCTGTAACCCAGGTCACCCTGCAACTCGGCGCGGTGCAGGAACTGGCGTCGGTAAAAGCGCTCGGCGTAGCGCAGCAAGGTATCGAGCAGGCCCAGGATAATCTCCCGGCTGAGCGCATCCTGATTATTGGTATATTCTGCCTCAATGGTCTGATACAGCGACAGCAGGGTTACCTCCTCCCTGGGGGAAATGTGCAATGCCTCATGGGTGGTGTAGGCAAAATAATGGTAATTCCTGATCCGTTCGGCCAGCGGGTGCCCCTTCAGGTAATCCGCGTGGATATTGATAATAAAGCCTTTTTTCTCAATGACCATGTCTTCCCACTGTACCACCTGACCCGGTGCATG
>JAGRJD010000016.1 GCA_020442915.1 Thiothrix sp.
TCTTTGATCACTCGGGTCTTGACAGCTATTTATTTACCGGGTTAATACCTCAAGTCCACCTGACTCCCGCTCTGTGATGCCGCCACAATCGCCTCGATCACGCGCAGGTTCTGCAGTCCGTCGCGCACGCTGACCAGCGGCCTGGTCTCGCCCCGGATCACGCGGCAGAAATGGACCAGCTGGGCCTGCAGCGGGTCGGTGTGCCTGGGTTCCTGCACCGTGCTTTCCATCGGCAGCCACCAGGAACGCTGTTCCGGGTCCGGGTAGCGTTTGAGGCGCAGGGTCGGTACCGACAGCGACCCCAGGGTGCCGGCCAGATGGTAGCAGTCTTCATCCGGATAAGTGGCGTAATCCGGGTTTTCCCGGGCGGTCTGCTCCCAGCTGCGCCCGGAGGCCGCCGTGTCGGACAGCAGGAAGCTGCCCAGTGCCCCACTGGCAAAGGCAAAACTGACAGCGACGGTATCCTCGACCATAAGCCCGCGCCGGGTGTGTGAGGCCATGGCCTGTACCGCAGTGATTTCGCCGCACAGGTAACGCAGGTTGCCGATTTCATGGATCAGGTTGATCAGGATCGGGCCGCCACCTGGCCGGGTCCGCCAGGGTGCACTGCTGAAATAGTCATCCGGCTTGTAAAACAGGGCACTGCCGGATACGGCCACCAGCTCACCCAGCGAACCGGCATCAATTACAGCCCGTGCCTGTGCCATGAGCGGGCTGTGCATGCGGTGATGCCCGACCAGCAGCGGCACCGGGGAGGCTTCGGCCCGTGCCAGCAGGCGTTCCCCTTCAGCGACACTGTGCGCCACCGGCTTTTCGATCAGGGCCGGAATGCCGGCTTCAAGGCAGCGGATGGCTTCCGGGACATGCAGCGGGTTCGGCGTGGCGAGAATCACGGCATCTGCCGCACCTGCCGCCAGCAAGGCTTCCAGGGACGGGAACCAAGGCACCTGCCGTTCGGCTGCCAGCTGTCGGCCTGCTGCGGTCGGATCAGCGATGGCTGCCAGGTGGCATTCGGAACTGGCCCCGATCAGGGCGATGTGGGTGCGACCGATCTGGCCGGCACCGATGACAGCGATGCGCAGGGAGGGCATGGGAAAACCTTTGGCTGATACTGTTAATGGACTGTTCACGATCAGGGTACAGGATATCCGGCGTGCCGGACAGCTCCGGAGGGGACAGCCGGTTTCAGCCGGTAACGGCTTGACGTAGGGCCTTCCGCCATCCCGGCAGCAGAATCAGGCTCAGCAGCAGCTCGACAATCCCGAAACTGCCACCGCCGCCCCAGTCGTGCGGAACCGGTACATTGTTCGGGTGCTCGAAAATTTCGACATTGGATTTGTAATAATTGGGGACGTAGATCCGGTCCCCGGCATCGATATGAATATGGGACGGGTAGATGAACTGGCCGATGAAATTGCCGTAACTGCCCCACTTGTTGAGGTAATTGCCATCCTGGTCAAAAATGACGATGCGGTGATTGCCGTTGTCGGCCACGAAAATATTGTTCTCACTGTCGACGGCAATCCCCTGAGGCGCACTCAGCTGCCGGTCGCCATCGCCTTCCTCGCCCCAGTGCATCAGGTAATGACCGCTGTGGTCAAACACCTGGATACGGTGGTTGTCACTGTCGGCGACAATGGCCCGGCCCAGCTGGTCAATGGCGAGACCGTAAGGTTTCTGCAGCTGGCCGGGCTCCCGGCCTTCCGCACCCCATTGATAAAGGAAATGGCCCTGGGCATCAAACACCTGGATTTTGTGGTTGAAGGTATCGGCGACGAACACATTGCCATGGGGATCAATGGCCAGACCCCGCAGGCTGGAAAACTCCCCGCCCGCCTGACCGGCACCATTCCACATGAAACGATGGCGGCCCTGCTGATCAAAGACCTGAATCCGCTTGTTGAGGCGCTCGCTGACATACAGGTAGCCATTTACAGGGTTGAAGGCGATGGTGTTGGGATAGTTCAGCTGACCGGGTGCGCTGCCTTCGCCACCCCAGCCGTGCAGAAACCTGCCCCGCGCATCAAACTTCTTGATGAAATGTCCCTGCAGGCTGACAACGTAGCTGTTACCGCTGGCATCACTGGTGACGGAAAAGGCATTGTTGAGGGTTTCGGGGTCGGCCCCGGCACTCCACAGAAAGCCGCCGTCCGGATCAAACTTCTGGATGCGGTCATTATCGGTATCCACAAGGTAGTAGCTGCCATCCGGGGCCAGGGCAAAGTCACGAGGACCGCTGACCTGACCGGTTCTTTTTCCGACCGGAAAGCGTTTCTGCCCCAGAAAGTTGCCGTTCCGGTCAAAGGTCTGTACCCGGGCGGCTTCCTGATCGGTGACATGCAGGCGGTTGTGTGTATCGACAAAAATGCCGAACGGGGCCAGAAACTGGCTGTCAGCCCCGCCCTCCGAGCCCCAGGCCAGCAGGAAACGGCCATGCTGGTCAAATTTCTGGATGCGGTGGTTGTCGCTGTCCACCACATAAAGCCGGTCTTCCCCGTCGATGGCCAGCTCATAGGTATAACGCAGAAACTGCCCCGGTTCCGAGCCTTCACTGCCCCACTGACGCAGGAAGCGGCCACTGCGGGTGAATTTCTGGATACGGTGGTTGTAGCGGTCCCCGACATACACATTACCGCTGCTGTCAATGGCGATGCCGTAGGGGTAGTTCAGCTGCCCGGCCTCGCTGCCGTTGCTGCCGAAGGTGTGCAGGAATTTGCCATTGGGATCAAAAATCTGGATGCGGTGATTGTTGCTGTCGACAATGTAGATATTGCCATCCGCATCCAGGGCGGTCTGGTAGGGAAAAACAAAGCCGCCGGTTTCACCGTAAATGGCGTAGTAGCCCCAGCGGCTGACAAAACGGCCATTGGCGGTGAATTTCTGGATACGGCTGTTGCGGGTATCGGTCACATACAGGTTGCCACTCGGATCCAGGGTGATGCTGCGCGGGCTGGCCAGGCTGGATGCCGAGCCCAGGGAGCGCAGGTAGGACGGATAGGCGGTACCGGGGTGGGTTGTGAGGGTGCTGGCCCCGACCCTTGGCAGCAGGCCGAACAGGCAGGCCAGCATGAGGCAGACCCTGAGGCCGGTGGGGGACCAGGGCCTGCAGCTCAGGCAGTTCAGGCGCTTTACCATTGGTATTCCACTCCGAGGTAGAACTCACGGCCCCGGCCACTGGGGAAAAACAGCGAGCCGGTGACACCGACCGGTTCTGCCCAGCCGGAAATGGCCCCGGTCAGATTGCGCGCGGACAGGACCAGCGTGGCCTGCCGGTTGAGCTCATAGCGGACATTGGCATGGATTTCGGTTTTCTGCTCCACCCGGCCCGGCCTCAGGACAGAGGGGTCATAGCTGCCGCGTGCGGCCAGTGACAGGCTGGCGGTATAGGGAGCCTTGCGGTAGGTCAGGGCCGCCGCCGCCGTATAGGATGGCTGGTAATGCACAAAATAGGAGAATTCGTCATTGCTTTCACTGTGCAGGGGCCGGGTGGCATTGAGGTTCAGCTTGACGGCCGGGCTCAGGCGCACAGTGGCCCCGATTTCCGCCAGCGTGGTGCTGAACTCCTCTGTCTGGCTGTCAATGCTGCCATCAAACAGGGCATAGTCCCGCACCTGGGTATAGGTCTTGCGGCTGAAGCCGGCATTGAGTGCCAGCCGGGGATTGTTGTACTCGTAGACCAGTTCGGTGGCACGTACCTTGCTGAAGCTGTAGGGATTGTCCACTGCATGAAAAATATTGTAGAGATCGAAGGACTGGTTGTGGATCAGTTTGAAGCTGTGCTGGGGATCGGGCTGGAAACTGGCGGCCAGCCGGTAGCTGTTTTCCGAAGTCTGCTTGTCACCGGCATCGGTACCGGTCAGGGCATGCCACATGTGGCGCAGGCCGGCATTGGTGGAGAAATGCGGCGTCCACTGGGCCTTGTACTGCAGGTAGACATGGCTCTGGTGCGTTTTCAGGCCTTCCGGCAGCATCGGGTTCGGGACTGCCAGCGTCGGATCCGGTTGCGGATGTTCACTGTCCCCCAGCGCCAGGGTCTGAAACCGTTTCAGCTGTACCTGCCGGGCCTCCAGACCGAACTGCAGGTCGTGGCTCGGATTGAGCTGTTTCTCCCCGTGTGCTTCCAGGTGGATTTCGTTGAGGCTGCGTTCGTGTGCATAGGCCAGAAACAGGGAGTCGGCCCCGGAAAACGCCCCCGGATATCCGAAATCGCGTGCAGACTGGTCAAACTCACGCCAGGTCACGGCTACCTTGCCGGCCCAGCCCCGACTGGCTGCCAGCTCATGCCCCAGACGCAGCCAGCGGGTGTTGTAGGTGGACGCATTGGCGGGCGACAGGCCCAGGGTCGGCTCCACAATGCCGCCCTTGCCGCTGGCATGGGACAGGCCCGCGTTGAAGGTCCAGCGCTGCCAGTCCAGCTGCAGCTCCAGCTCGTGTGGTCCCTTGCGGGCATCGCGGCCTTCCAGGTTCAGAGCGGTGGGCGTTGAGTAACCCCAGACCGGGGTCAGGTTGCTGAAGCGGCGTCCGTTGTCGCTCTGGGACTGCAGGCTCAGGTTGGCCACCAGTCCGGAACTTTTCTCACGGGTGTTCAGGTTGGCGACCAGCCGTTTACGGCCATGGGAACCGGCCCCGAGGCTCAGGTGATTTTCATTACGCCGGCTGATGAGCTGTACCACCCCGGCGGCGGCACCCTGTCCGTACAGGACCGAGCCGGAACCATGCATGACTTCGACCCGCTCCACATTGCCAAGGTCGATATAGGGGGGATTGGAGTGATACCGCTGCTCGATGGGATCACGGATCAGGCTGCCGTCACGGTAGATCATGAAAGAACTGGTGGACAGCCCGTTGGCATAGGCAACCACGTCATGGAAGTTGGCCAGCCGGCTGAAGCCGGGCACCTGTTCCAGCAGGTCAAAAAGATTCTGGACCCCCAGTGCCTCAATATCCCGGCGCGTGAAGACCGTGACTCTGGCCGGTGCCTTGATGATGGATTCCGCCGTGCGTGAGGCCACGCTGACCGTGGTTTCCGACATCAGGGCGTAAATGTCGCCTTCCAGCAGTTCCTGAGCCTGAGTGACCGTTCCGGACAGTATCAGGCTGCAGGCCTGCAGTATCTGCAACAGCGCCTGAATGCGCCGTTTCCGGTTAATCCTGCTCATTTTCAGCCCCATGATCCTGTTTTTCAGGACTGCCATCAGGACAGTCAACTGCCGTTCAGGTTAAGCACGGCCTGGGCCGGTGTTAAGTAAGGCATGCGAGTTAACCGTTAACGGGGCCTGGTATCTCACCTGCCCATGCCACGGCTTTTCCGGGAAATTGCCGCTGCCACTGCCTGCCGACGGACACCGGCACGCAGACAAGGAGTACGGGATGGGCAGGGGGGATTTAACCGTAAACCCTGAAACCGGATGCCCGAGGCGTTAAATTGGCAGCAGGGGTAGGCCGGATCCGCATCAATCCGTCCGGCAGGTTTATGCAGAAAACGGTATTCGACAACCGGAAGATCACCTGGACCCGGACCTTGCGGGGCAAACTGTTTCTGGTTCTGACAGGGCTGGGTGGGGTATTGCTGGGGGCCACCCTGCTGGGTTCCCTGTGGATGATGAACAAATCCATTGCGACCATTGAAAGCCAGACCAGAAGCAACCTCTCCATTGCCAGCCGTCTGGTGTCCATCAATGCCGAAGCGGCCCTGCTGTTCAGGGATCAGGCCATTGCCCAGCGCCTGCTGTTATCTTTTGAAACCGAGCCGGTTGTGGTCGGTGCCATCATGTTCGATGCCAATGACAGTGAAATGGCCCGTTACCTGAAAACAGCAGCCTACCGTCAGGCCCTGCTGCATGGGGAGCATGACGAACGCAATCACATTATCCGCTACCGGCGACAGATCACCCACCAGGGGGAGTATCTGGGCCGCCTGATCGTTATTGCCGACATTTCCCGGCTTTTCAACCAGTTTAACTGGCACATCGCCATGATCGCCATCCTGCAGGGGGGATTGCTGCTGCTGCTGTTGTTGCTGCTGCTGCTGTTTCTGAACCGTTTCAACCAGCGTCTGGCACGTCTGGGCCGCCTGACCCAGAAAATCCACGATGAGCAGAATTTTGAAAGCCGGGTGGTCATGAGTGGTCATGACGAGCTGAGCGAGTATTCCAGTCGTTTCAACGCCATGCTGGACGTGATCCAGCTCCAGACCAGCGAGCTGGAGGTCTTCAACCTGCAGCTGGTGCAGCAGACCCTGCACGACAGCCTGACCGGGCTGCCCAACCGCCTGTATTTCAAGGTCCGCCTCAAGGAAATGATGAACGACCATCAGGCCAGCCGACAGCCTTTCTCCCTGACCAGCTTTGACATCGACCATTTCAAGCGCATCAATGATGCTTTCGGACATCAGGCCGGGGATGAGGCCATCTGCCTGTTTGCCCATGAACTCAAGAGCCTGGCCAGTGCGACGGTCTTTTTTGCCCGTATCGGCGGGGACGAGTTTATCGGCCTGTACCGGGGTGATCATGATGGCATGCGCATGAGCGCCCTTTACGAGGACATCAACCACAATTTCAAGCAGAAAATCCGTAAGCGGCTGGGGGCGGGCCATTATTCCTGCAGTGCCGGTATCGCCTGCATGCCGGCGGATGGCAGCACCATTCGCGACCTGATGAAGGCTTCGGATATCGCCCTGTATCAGGCCAAGGCCAATGGCCGCGATCATGTTCTGACGCTCCGGCAGTCAGTCGGCACCCGGTTGTCGTCGTTGATGACTTCACCGTCGGAAACAAAGCAGCGCAACTTTGATCTCGGACGGGTCCGGCCCCTGTTCCAGCCCATTTATGATGTGACGGAGCAGATGATCGGGGTCGAGTGTCTGGCGACTTATGCCGAGCCGCAGGGCAAGCTGGTTCATGCCTTTTCCTTCATTCCCTGGCTGGAAGAGGAGGGGCTGATTTCCCTGCTGGACCTGGAAATGCTCGGCAAGTCGCTGCGGGAAAGCCACCATATCCGCACCCGGAATCATCCGGACCTGATGCTGTTCCACAATTTCTCCCTGGACACCATTGCCATGCCGGATTTTCCGGAGCGCATCGCCCTGGCCCTGACCGAGCACCAGTGCAAACCGGAACATCTGGTGCTGGAAGTCACCGAAACCATCCAGCTCAATGCCGGCACCATCCGTCAGCTGCGCCGGGTCAGCGAGCTGGGCTGTATCCTGTGCATTGATGATTTCGGGGCCGGTTTCACCAATCCGGGCTATTTCCGCAAACTGCCCTGGGGCATGGTCAAGATCGACAAGGAATACATCCACAGTATCAATACCGACATGAGCCGCAAGCTGATTGATGCCCTGTTCCGCATTGCCCGGCTGATGGATATGCGTGTGGTGGCCGAAGGGGTGGAGCGCCAGCGGGATTTCATCTTTCTGCGTGATCAGGGCTGTGATTATTTTCAGGGGTATTATTTCGCCCGCCCCGGTGAGCCTCTGGCCATCGCCAGCCGGCATGCCCGGGCCGGTTGCTAGGTTTTGTTGACAAGAAAGCCCAGAACTTCCCCGGCTTCTTCCACAGTACCGCGATACGACTCTGGACTCGATGAAATGTCAATAGAACCTATGGGAGTCCAGTATGAAATAACCTGATTCAGGTTGATCTGGTTTTCTGGATAAATGGTAGGTAAGCTATTGAAGGTATGAGGCTATTTACGCTTGAAGGAAAGGAGAAGATTTCCTGTGAAATTATCAACAACCCCCCTGCCATGGTAGCGCAGGTCATCCTCAAGCCGGGACGCGACAAAAACATCCGCATGCGTCACCCTTGGGTATTTTCCGGGGCCGTGGAGCGGGTCACGGGCGCACCGCAGGCAGGGGAAACCGTGGAGGTGCGCTCCGTGCATAATGACCTGCTAGGCATGGGGGCATGGTCGCCGCAGTCGCAGATTCAGGTACGCCTCTGGACCGTGGGCCGGGCACTGATTGATGCTGACTTTTTTGGCCGGCAGCTGGCAGCTGCCATCGGACGGCGCACGACACTGGGGCTGGAGACGGGCAACAGCGCATTGCGGCTGGTGAATGCGGAGTCTGACGGCCTGCCCGGTGTGGTGCTGGACCGTTACGGTGACTGGCTGGTGCTGCAGTGCCTTACGACCGGGGCTGAATACTGGAAAGCCACGCTGGTGGCATGGTTGTCGACACAGCTGCCGTGCCGGGGGATTTATGAGCGCTCGGATGCCGAGGTGCGCCGCAAGGAGGGGCTGGAGCCGGTGTGTGGCCTGCTGTGGGGGGAGATGCCGCCTGCGTCTGTCGACATCGTGGAGCAGGGTCGTCAGTACCGGGTGGATGTGCTACAGGGCCACAAGACCGGTTTTTACCTTGACCAGCGTGATAACCGCAGCCTGGTACAGCAGCATGCTGCCGGGTGTGAGGTACTGAACGGCTTTGCCTATACCGGCGGTTTCGGCATTGCCGCACTCAAAGGGGGGGCTGCACATGTCACCCATATCGACACTTCCGGACCGGCGCTGGCGCTGGCTGCCCAGGCTGAAGCCCTGAACGGGTTCGCATCCGGGTGCACGGAGCATGTGCAGGATGATGTGTTCCAGCGCCTGCGCCACTACCGGGAAGCCGGACGCCGGTTTGACCTGATTGTGCTCGACCCGCCCAAGTTTGCGGAAAACCGCAGCCAGCTGGACAAGGCCGCCCGTGGCTACAAGGACATCAACCTGCTCGGGTTCCGGCTGTTGCGTCCCGGCGGGCTGCTGTTCACCTTTTCCTGTTCCGGGCTGATGGATGCGGCCCTGTTCCAGAAGATTGTCGCCGATGCCGCTGTGGATGCCGGATGCGGGGCCGGGATTATCCGCAAGCTGGATCAGGCGGCTGATCACCCTACAGCACTGGCTTTTCCGGAAGGCTACTACCTCAAGGGGCTGCTGTGTCAGCGCTGGTAGCCGGATTTCTGCCCGGTGGTGTGGCATGAAGGCACTGTTTGTGCATGGTATGGGGCGTTCTCCCCTGTCGGGCTGGCCCCTGCTGCGTGTGCTGCAGCAGGCCGGGCTGGAGACGCAGACCTTCACTTATTTCGTGTCACGTCAGGACTTTGCCACTATCCGCACCCGGCTGCGGGACCGGCTGCTGACACTGGGACAGGGCGGGGATTACCTGCTGATCGGGCATTCGCTTGGCGGGGTGCTGTTGCGTGCCGCGCTGCAGGCGCTGCCGCCGGAGGCCCGCCGGCCGCAACACCTGTTTCTGCTGGGATCACCGGTACAGCCTTCCCGGCTGGCGGGTGGATTGCGTGACAATCCGCTGTTCCGACTGTTGTGCGGGGATTGTGGTCAGCTGCTGGGTTCGGCGGCACGCATGGCGGCAGTGGGTGCACCTGCTGTGCCGGTGACGGCAGTTGTCGGGGACAGCGCATGGCCCGCGCGCATCAGTCCGTTCGGGGATGAGGCGAATGACACCATTGTGGCACTGCCGGAAGTGAGTGCTGACTGGGTGGACACGTATGTGCATGTGCCGCTGTCACACAGCTTTCTGCCATTCAGTGCGCGGGTGGGGCGGATTGTGCTGGAGCGGGTGGGCGGCTGAAGGCCCGGGTCAGCGGTACTGGCGCAGATACCACCATTCAAACCCGCGCTTGGCCCAGTGGAAAGTCCGGCTCTGGGGCAGTACGGTATTCCGGTTTTCCGTGCGTGATACCAGCATGCCCTTGCTGCAGGAATCCACAATACACATCAACTCCACCTTGAAAGTGGCATCCGGTGCTTCATGACGGAATTCGGCCAGCAGGTTTTTTGCTGCACACTCGGCCTGCAGGTCGGCCATGTGTGCCTGCTTCGGCATCCAGTCCGGGCCGGGGAAGCTGCCGGAGTCACCGGCCACATAGACCTGCGCCATGCCTTCCACCCTGCAGTGCCGGTCGGCCTTGACCAGCCCGCCTGCCGAGCGTGGCAGTTCACTGTTGTCAAACCACTGGTTGCCGGTCATGCCGGGCATGAACAGGATCAGGTCGGCTTCGATTTCACCACCTTCGGTAATGACCTTGCGCGCCTCCATGCCTTTCAGTTTGTGGCCGAGATGGGTTTCAATGCCGCGCTTTTTCATTTCATCCATCAGTCCCTGGACCGCCTTGTCGCCGAGGCGGTTGCCGGGCCTGGGAGCCGGGCTGAAGAACACCAGCCGGAACGGTTCCCGCCGTCCCTGGCGGCGCAGCAGGGTATCGGTACCGAACAGGAATTCAAACATCGGACCACCACGCATGGCCGCAGGTTCGTTCGGGTTGCCGGCAAAGCCCATGGCAATGGTACCGCCCGGCAACTGCTGCAGGCGGTCGCGGATCTGTTCGGCAGCAGCAATGCCCTCACACGGGGTGATGGCATGTTCGATGCCGGGCAGTTTTTTGATGAAACGGCCGCCGGAAGCAATGATCAGGCCGTCATTAGTGATTGTGCCGTTATCGGTTTCCACCGTGCGCCCGCCATCCTTGAGGCCCGTGACTTTGCCGCGATGAAAGGTGACATTCATGCGTTTGAAGAAATTGTCAAGCGGAATGATCAGGTCTGAGCGCTGACGCAGGCCGGAAGGGATCCAGATGATGCCGGGCAGGTAATGCAGTTCGGGCTGTGGGGCAATCAGGGTGATGCTGACTGCCTGATCCTGTCTGCGCAGGCTGCGCACGGCGGTGAGTCCTGCAAAACCGGCACCAATGATGCAGATGTGTTTCATGTCGCTTCCCAATTGTGACAATCCGATTGACTGATCAGTCAATAAGTGTGATAAGTAGCTGTCACCGTGAAAGTTGCCGGGAATTTTTACGGAGCCCGGTACACGGTCAGGCAAAGAGTGGCCGCTATTCTAGCCGAATTCCGGCCCTGTGTGTTCAATCCATCCGGGATAGGTGGCATTCTGTCATGGCAATCAGCATATTCGACATTTTCAAGATCGGCATCGGGCCTTCCAGCTCCCATACCGTCGGCCCCATGCGCGCCGCCGGACTGTTTGTGGTCCGCCTGAAGGAACAGGGGTTGTTTGAGGCTACCGTCCGGGTGCAGGCCGAACTTTACGGCTCGCTCGGGGCCACCGGCAAGGGCCATGGTTCGGACAAGGCGGTGCTGCTGGGACTGGAAGGTGAGGACCCGGAAACCGTCGATACCGATGCCATTCCGGCCCGCCTGCGGGCCATTGCCGATGCCCGCAGCCTCCGGCTGGGTGGTGAACGGGCCATTGCCTACCGGGCCGAGCAGGATCTGGTGTTTCACCGCCGCCGGACCCTGCCGGGACACCCGAACGGCATGTGCTTTTCCGCCTTTGATACCGGGGGGCAGTGCATACAAAAGACTACCTATTATTCGGTCGGTGGTGGTTTTGTGGTGAATCCGGACAACACCGCCGATCCGGGGGCAACGCCGGTGATTACGGACAGTACGCCACAGCCCTATCCGTTCCGGACGGCTGCCGAATTACTGGCACAGTGCCGGGAGCACGGTTTTTCCATCAGCCAGCTGATGCTGGAAAACGAAAAGGTCTGGCGTCCGGAAAGTGCGATCCGTACCGGCTTGCTGCAGGTCTGGCGGGTGATGCAGGACTGTGTGCACAAGGGTTGCCACACGGAAGGTGTGCTGCCGGGCGGCCTCAAGGTCCGGCGCCGTGCCGCCCAGCTGTACCGCAAGCTGCAACACGAGGATGACCTGCATCAGGCTCCCCTGGGCACCATGGACTGGGTCAACCTGTTTGCGCTGGCGGTGAATGAGGAAAATGCCGCCGGGGGCCGGGTGGTGACGGCTCCGACCAATGGTGCTGCCGGGGTGATTCCGGCCGTGATGCATTATTACCAGCGCTTCGTCAAGGGAGCGAATGCCGATGGCATTGTGCGTTTTCTGCTGACAGCCGGCGCCATTGCCATTCTGTACAAGGAAAATGCCTCGATTTCCGGGGCCGAGGTCGGCTGTCAGGGAGAGGTCGGTTCGGCCTGTTCCATGGCGGCTGGTGCCCTGACCGAGGTGCTGGGGGGCACCCCGGAGCAGGTGGAGAATGCGGCTGAGATCGGCATGGAGCACAATCTGGGCCTGACCTGCGACCCGATCGGCGGACTGGTGCAGGTGCCCTGCATCGAACGTAATGCCATGGGGGCGGTCAAGGCCATCAATGCCTCGCGCATGGCCCTGCGTGGTGATGGCACCCATTTCGTTTCACTGGACAAGGTGATCCGCACCATGCGTGAAACCGGTCTGGACATGAAGACCAAGTACAAGGAAACCGCCCGGGGGGGGCTGGCTGTCAATGTGGTGGAGTGCTGACAGCCGGCGTCCGTAGTTTCAGGCGGGTTTCAGGGGCTGGAAATGGTGTGTACCATCCCGCTCCAGCTGTGCAATCAGGCCGAACTCCCAGTCCAGATACGCCTGCATGGCCGCTGGCGGTGCATCGGTGCCTTCATAAGGACGCTGGTAGCGCCGACCGGGTGTGAGGGTTGCGCGAGCCTTGCGGTATGGTTCCGGGTAGCCGGTGTCTGAAAAATCCGCTGCCTCCAGTTCATCCAGCACATAAACCTCCCAGGCCATCTGTGCCAGCCAGGAAGCAGTCATGTTGGCCCGTGCCCCGTCATCATCCACCAGCACGATACGGGCTCCCCGCACCGGTGCATACATCTCGGTTTCCTGCACCAGCTGACCGCCGGGAATCGGGAAGCTGCCGGGCAGGTGCCCGTGTTCGTACTCCTCGAAACGGCGTACGTCAAAACAATAGCTGGTACGTCCATCCTGCTGCAACCACTCAGCCAGATCAGTCTTGCCGGCACGTTTGACACCAGCCCGGTCGGCCACGGTCCGGGCACGCCGGCCGGCGAGGGCGGCAGCAGGTTCCGGGGTATCCCCGAACTGGCGTGACTGGTCATGCTCCAGGGTCTGCTGTGCCAGCAACCAGCCGATGGTGCCGTTACGCAGGGCGGCAACCGGGTTGGGCAGTCCGGCATTGACCAGTGACTGGGTACCGATCAGGCTGCGGGTACGACCGGCACAATTGACAATGATCTGCGTCTCGGGGTCGGGGGCCAGCGCCGGTACCCGCAACACCACCTCCCCCCCCGGTACGCTGATGCCGCCGGGAATGCTCATGGTCCGGTATTCATCAAAGCGGCGCACATCCACCACAACCATGTTCTGGCCAGCATCCTGCATGGCCTTCACTTCCGTGGCGGACAACGAGGGTGTGTGGCAGACGGCTTCCATCAGTTCCCCGAAGGCTTTGCTGGGGACATTCACATCGATGAAGACTTCACCACCGGCGGCTTGCCAGCCGGCCAGCCCGCCGGCAAAGACGGCGACATCGGTATAACCCAGTGCCAGTAGCTGTTCGGCTGCCTGTTCGGCCAGCCCCTCACCATTGTCGAAGGTGACAATGGGCACATCCGGGCGGGGCAGTCGGCTCCAGGCATCCAGTGCCAGCCGTGGCAGCGGCATATTGGCGGCAAACAGCGGGTGGCCGCCTGCATGGGTGGCTTCTTCACGCACGTCCAGCAGGGCGATTTCCTGACGTTTCAGCAGGCGGGAGCGTACTTCAGCGTAATCACGGGTTTTCAGTGTCATGACAGGTCCTGTTCAGGTAGTAAGGGCGGGACTGGCGTAGCCGGAAACAAAGGCTCTGGGGGCACCGCCTGCGGGCGGGAACACATGGCGGCTGACGGTGCCGATATTGGCACCATAGGCATGGATGCTGATCGATACCTGGCCGTCTTGTGCATTTCTGACCGTGTGGATATCGCCCAGGGTCGGGGAGACGAACACGACCTGACCGGGTAGCAGACGGCGCTCCGCACCCACAGGGCGGGGGACACCATCGGCTGCCAGTGCATAATGCTGCTCCCGTTCTTCGCCACGCAGCATGCCGACACAACCCCAGACCGTATGGTCATGGATGGGCGTCTGCTGCCCTGGTGCCCAGACAAAGCTGACCACCGAAAAGCGCTCTTCCGGATCAACATGCAGCAGATACTGCTGGTAGTATTGCGGGTGTGGCTGGGCAAGGGCAGGCTCAAGCCAGTTGTCGGTGCTGACCAGCAGACGCATGGCCACACCGACCTGGGGCAGCAGGTGGCTCTCCTCAGGTCCGTCATCCAGCAGGGTGGTCACGGTTTTCACAAACTGCCGCAAAGGCTCCGGCAGTGAAGCAGAATCATGCTGCATGGCATACCCTCCTTGGGGGAAATTCCCGGTGTCCGGGCAATCATTTTCGACATTTTCATGCCATACTGCCGCAACGGCGGCAGATATTGAAGCGTCCAGTGTGCAGTATGCTGCACTGTGCCGCCGGGGGCTGCCTGTCGGGAGATCAGCCTCCTCCACTTCCGGGCATGACACAATGTGTCCCATTACAATGGTGATACAAGTTGCAAACCCATGCATGATAACAAAAAGCTTTTATACTGCCTTGCCTGTCTGGCTGCGGCAGCGCTGTTGCCGGCCTGCAGTTCGCCTGCTGCACGCGCTGTCCCGCACCGGGGCGGCCCGGTACCGGCCAGTCCGGTCGCAACCGTTCCCGGCAGCCGGGACACGGCACGGGAATCCGGTGCCGGCATTTTTTCCGATCCGGCAGAGCTGAATCGGCAGCCGGTAGTGCAGGAATACCGTATCGGACCATCGGACCTGCTGGATATCCAGGTGTTTCGGGCGGATGAGTTTTCGCGCAAGGTGCGGGTGGACCAGCGTGGCAATATTTCACTGCCGATGCTGGGTGTGATTCCGGTGCAGGGGCTGACCCAGATTGAACTGGAGCACCGGCTGGAGCAGTTGCTGCTGCGCTATCTGCAGGCACCGGAGGCGTCGGTGTTCATTGATCAGGCGGTGGCCCGGCGTGTCACGGTCAGCGGGGAGGTGAAGAAAAGCGGGGTGTTTCCGCTGGAAGGCAACCTGACCCTGAGTCAGGCGGTTGCACTGTCGGAGGGGCTGAATACGCTGGCCGATCCCGGACGTACCGTCCTGTTTCGACGTACCGACAGGACCGTCAAGGCCTATCTCCTGAATCTGGATGCGATCCGCAACGGCAGCATGCCGGACCCCTACCTGCAGGATGATGACCGGATTGTGATCCATCGTTCGGACAGCCGCTTCTGGCTGCATGAAGTGGGAACCCTGCTGAGCAGTTTCCGCCTGTTCTGAGTGCGGATTCTGGCCGGCTGCCCGGTCCGCTTCAGGCTGCCGGGTGTGTCAGCATTTGTCCGGCCTGACGGATATTGGCCGTGATCTCCTGTTGCAGGTGCTGCACGATGGCCCCGGCCTCTGCCTGCCAGGTTGCCGGCCACTGCACCTGCTCCAGGGTGAAATGCAGCGCAGCATCATGCCAGGGGGCATTCAGCGGTAGCTCGGTGATGGTAAATTCGCCATTGTCGAAAGGTTGGCCACCGGCAGCCCGTTTCAGGCTCAGGTGCTCGCGCAGGCCACGGGCGGCCTGTACCAGTGCGCGGTGGTGGCAGTAGGGATTGTTGCCGCGGCGGTCAAAAAAGACATGTGCGGTCCAGTTGCAGGCACCCCGGCACAGTTCGGCAAAGTCACAGGTCCGGCAGAATCCCCACAGGTGGGCCGTTCCCTCGGGGGTTCCCGCATGGAGGTTGAATGTCAGTTCCTCACGTTCCAGCAGGATTTCAGCCAGTGAATGCTCACGGATACTGCCACCGGAATAGGCTGCAGTCGGCAGGGAGGGGCAGGCCTTGATCACGCCGTCGGCTTCAATCCCGATGGTGGCCAGCCCCGCCGAACAGCCGCGCCAGAAGCTCCATTCCCGTTCCGGACGCCCGAAACTGCGCAACAGCCGGTCATACGGTCCGTAATAGCCGTAATTGTTGCCCGGCTGCACAATCAGGCCTTCACGATGCCCGCGCCCGGCCAGATAGGCCAGCAGCGGGTGGAAGGCCAGCAGTTCGGCAGGCTGCAGCAACAGGGCTGCATCGTCTGCCGCATTGCCCATCGGCACCGTCATCTGCACCTGCCAGGCCAGTGCACCGGCTTCACGCAGGGTCTGGTACAGCAGGGCGAATTCCGGGGCGGAATGGCGGTTGACCTGGCTGTTGGCCCCGAACGGAATCCCGACGGCATGCAGGTGCCGCATGGTGTTGAGTGCCTGCCGCCAGGAGCCCTTGACGCCGCGCAGGCGGTCATGGGCCTGTTCCATGCCATCCAGGGAGACGGAGACCTGATTGATGCCGGCTGCCTTCATGCGCTCCGCCGTGGTGCGGCTGATGCCATAGCCCCCGGTGGTCATGGAGCAGATCATGCCGCAGCGGACGATTTCCCGCGCGATGTCCAGCCAGTCCCGGCGCAGGAAAGCCTCCCCGCCGATCAGGGTCACTTCGGTGATGCCGGCATCCGCCATCTGCCGTACCAGGTCCAGGGCTTCGGTGGTGGACAGCTCTTCATGACGGGCATCCCCCGCCCGCGAGCCGCAGTGGCTGCAGGCGAGGTTGCATTTGAGCGTGATCTCCCATACTGCGTAACAGTGGCGCTTGCGCGGGTTGTAGGTCTGTGAGGAAGAGACGGCATTTTCCATGGCTGGGGTACTTCAGCTGTTGTTCGGCAGAATGGCACCGTAAATCGGCTGGACGCCGGGTTCTTCCGGGATCACCGGCTCAACAATGACGCCGTAGACCGGCTGGAAGACGGGTTCATCCGGCTCGACGATACCGCCGTAAACCGGCTGGGCCTGACCCGGAGGCGGTGTGACCGGTGCCGGGTCGATGATGACGCCATAAACCGGCTGGACCAGACCGGGCGGGGGTGGGGCCGGTTCGGGATTGTTCCACTGGTTCAGCAGCTGCTGGATCAGCTGGGTCAGCTGCTGCTGCAGCGACCGGGTGGTGTTGCCATTGCCGTTACCATTACCCCAGCAACGGTTCATGATCCTGCTGGCCGACCAGGTCTGGGCCTGGGTGTCTGGTTGGCGGGGCAGGATTTTCTGCCCCTGACCGTAATTCTGAATGTCCATATTTCGCTATCCTGTATTCGGGTTGGTGGTCGCGGTAGTCATGGCGCAACCGGATTGCCTGTTCACTTATGAACAGACAACGCCTTCATGGTCGTTGAAGTCTATGCCTTGCAGCCGGAAGGGCCGGATAAACCGGATGGAAGGCGGGTGGATGGCGGGTGGATGGCGGTACAGGCACCGGTGGCAGATGGCCGGTTCCGGCGGCGGGCTGGCCGTGACAGGTGCGCCAATCCCGGTTATGATCGGGGTGGGTATGATTCGGACAGGGCGGCAGGTGTCAGCACCTTTGCGGTGGACTGTAGCGGACGATGCACTATACTACCGTCAATTCGTGGTCCGGATACCACCCGCTCCGGACAGGTGTGCCTCAGGCCTGCCGCATAACAGGAACAACCTTTGATGAGCAAGGAAGACATGTCCTCAGCCGATACCTACCGTACCGACCCCGATGCCTTTCCGGATACCCGTGAGCAGCAGTCCCTGAAGCATCTGCTGGACGGGATGCAGCAACGCCTGTCGACCAGCGAAACCACGCTGCGGCAGCTGTCGGAAGCGCTGCAGGGGCGGGGGCTGGTCAAACAGCACGCCGAGGTGCTGGAGGAGCGCGAGGAGCGCATCCGCCTGCTGGAGGCGCGTCTGGTCAAGTACGAGAAAATGCTGCAGGAAAAGGAAACCCTGCTGGAACAGCGTGACCGCAATATGGAGGACAAGGACCGCTCGCTGCTGCGTTTTGACCAGGCCCTGCAGGCCAAGGACAAGCTGATTCAGGGGCGGGACGATTCGCTGCAGAAAAAGGATCAGCAGATTCAGGACCGTGACCAGCTGTTCAAGGAGCGGGTACGCCAGACCCTGGAGCAGGAGCGCCTGATCAAGGAGCGTGATCATCAGCTGGCCAAGCGTGACCAGCACCTGACCGAGCGTGACCGCCAGGTTGCCGAACGCGACCTGCGTGTGGAGGAAGCCCAGCAGCAGGTGGCCGAGACCAACCGGCATCTGGGCGAGCGTGAACTGCGGATTGCCGAGCGTGAGGCGCTGCTGAAGGAAAAGGAAGCCCTGATCAGCGGGCGTGACCAGCGCATGGTGGAGCAGCAGAAACAGCTGGAGGCACGGGACCTGACGGTTTATGACCGCGACAAGCAGCTCAAGGTCCGGGACGAGCAGCTGGGCGAGCGTGACCGCCAGATTGCCGACCGGGATCAGGCCATCCAGAGCCGTGACCAGCAGAATCATACCTATCTGGCCTCGATCGAGAACCTTGAGGACCAGATGCAGGACCGTGACCTGCAGATCACCACCCGTGACCGCCAGCTGTCCCTGCGCGATGAACACATCCAGCAGTCGGAAGAGGAGCTGCGCCGGCGCGATACGGCCATCACCGAGCGTGACAGGCAGCTGGAGACCCGGGACCGGCAGCTGCAGGAGCGGGACCGCAGCATTCAGGAACGGGATCTGGAGCTGCGTGAGCGTGACCAGCGCATCACGGCTCAGGACCTGCAGCTGCGCGAGCGCGACAAGCAGGTGCAGGCCCGTGATACCCAGCTGCAGGGCAAGGGCGAGTTGCTGCTGGAGCGGGACGGCCAGCTTCGGGAACGTGATGCCCGCCTTGAGGCGCTGGGTGCCCAGCTGCAGGAGCGTGAAGAGACCCTGTCCCGGCGTGACCAGCAGCTCGGGACCCGGGATGCCGGTATCCATCAGCGGGATGAAACCATTCAGGGCCGTGATCTCCAGCTGGCCGAGCGGGATGCCGGTATCCGCCAGCGTGACGAGAGCATCACCGAGCGCGACCGGCAGCTTTCCGAGCTGGGTGGCCAGATCCGCAAACAGCTGGATAGCCTGAGCAGCCGCGACAGTGAAATCCAGCACCGGGATGAGCAGATCCACAATCTGGAGCTGGACGTGCACATGCGTGACCAGAGCATCGCCGAGCGCGATGTGCAGATGCAGATCCGTGACCAGACCATCCAGGACCGGGATGAGCTCATTTCGCTGCGTGAAAAAGCCATTGAGCGCCGGGATGCCACGGTTGCCGAGCGCGATGCGGCCCTGAAGCAGCGCAATGAGGACCTGCAGCGCCATGAGGCCATTGTGCAGGAGCGTGATGGCACCATCGCCGGACGGGATGCCAGTCTGGCCGAGCGGGATACCCAGCTGGCGGCACGGGACAGTGCACTGGCGGCACGTGAGGCCGAGCTCGGGAGTCGGGATGAGACCCTGCGCCTGCGGGATGCCACGATCCATGACCGCGATGAAACCATCATTGCCAAGGAGGCACATATCCGGCGTCGGGATGAAAAGATTCAGGAACTGACGCTGCACATCCAGCATCTGGATGCCGAACTGCGGGGCTGGCGTGAGCAGATCGGCCAGCGGGACGAGCAGCTGCGCCAGCGTGATCTCATGATCGGCCAGCGGGACCGCCAGCTGGACCGGATGGATAAAAGTGTCACCCGCCATGCGGCTTCGGCCCAGAGCGTCTTCATCAAGGGGGCCTTGAGCGGTCTGGTGGCCGGTTTCGTGTTTTTCTGGGGTTTGAAGCTGCTGGCACTTGTCTGAGCCGCTGGGTAAAATGCTCCCCTTTTAGTCTCGGGGGTTTTTACCATGCGCATGTCGGCGGAGCAGTACCTGAACTGGGAGAACAAGAGCGTCACCCTGCTGGGGATGTCGGGTGTGGGCAAAACCCACCTGTCCGGGTGTCTGCGCCAGCATGACTGGTTTCATTATTCCGGTGATTACCGCATCGGCAAGCGCTATCTGGACGAACCCATTCTGGACCTGATCAAGGAGCAGGCCATGAAGGTGCCGTTCCTGCGTGATTTGCTGCGCAAGGACTGGATTTTCATCAATAACAACATCACCGTGGATGACCTCGGGCCGGTACTTTCCTTTGTCGGCAAGCCCGGTAATCCGGAGCGTGGCGGGGTTGCGCTGGATGAGTTCATGCGCCGCCAGAGCGAATACCGCAATGCTGAAGTGCGGGCCATGTACGATGTGCCGGAATTCATCCGCAAGGCACACCAGATTTACGGCTATTCCCACTTTGTCAATGATGTCGGCGGCAGTCTGTGCGAGCTGGACGAACCGGGGCTGATTGATCTGTTGGCACAGCATTCGCTGATTCTTTACATCAAGGTCACAACGGCCACCGAGGAACAGAAGCTGATCGAGCGTGCCAAAAGTGATCCCAAGCCGCTGTATTACCGCCCGGATTTCCTGCAGTCCCAGCTGATGGTCTATCTGCAGGAACAGGGGCTGACGTATGCTGCCGAGATGGCACCGGATGATTTCATTCGCTGGGTGTTTCCGCGCCTGTTCCATTCCCGCATCCCGCGCTACGAGGCCATTGCCGGCCAGTACGGTTATACCGTGACTTCCGAGGAGGTGGCGCAGGTGCGCCATGAAGGTGATTTCAATCAGCTGGTGGCGAAGGCCATCGCCCGCCGGCAGGAGGACTGAGCATGCCATTGGTGAACCATTCCGGCCTGCCGGCTTTTGGGCGTCTGGCCGGGGAAGGGCAGGATGTGCTGGCGGCGGAGTATGCCGCACACCAGGATATTCGGGAACTGCATATCGGCCTGCTCAATACCATGCCGGATGCGGCCATGGAAGCCACCGAGCGCCAGTTTTTCCGGCTGGTGGGCATGTCCAACCTGATTGCCCAGTTCCACATGCATGTGTTCACCCTGGATTCAATGCCACGTGGTGCCAGGGCCCGTGCGCACATCGATGCTTATTATGACCGTTTCGACGACCTGCGCCATGACGGGCTGGACGCGCTGATCATGACCGGTGCCAATCCCCAAGCCGAGCGGTTGGAGGATGAGCCGTTCTGGGACGGGTTGCGGGAGGTGGTGGCATGGGCGCAGGACAATGTGACGTCAGTGCTGTGCTCCTGTCTGGCCAGCCATGCCATCCTGCAGTTCCGCTACGGGATCGAGCGTCGGCCACTCGGGTTCAAGCGCTGGGGGGTGTATGATCATGTCGTGACCCGGCCCCACCATCCGCTGGTCAGCAACCTCAACAGCCGCTTTGATGTCCCGCACTCCCGTTACAATCAGGTGGACCGTGAGCAGCTCACGCAGCGCGGGCTGCAGATTCTGGCCGAGAGCGCAGAAGCCGGTGTGCACCTGGCCACCAGCCCGGACGGCTTCCGCTTCGTGTTTTTCCAGGGCCATCCGGAGTACGATGCCATCAGCCTGCTGAAGGAATACCGGCGCGAGGTCAGCAACTGGTATCACGGTAAACGCCCGGAATACCCGCCTTTTCCGCAGAATTACCTGCGCCCGCAGGCGAAGGCGATCCTGAATGAATACCGCATGCGTCTGGAACAGGCCCGGACCGATGGCGGTGTGCTGCCGGAATTTCCGGAGCAGCTGCTGGTGCCGATGATGCCGAATACCTGGCGTGACACGGCCAAGGGGCTGGTGAACAACTGGCTGGGCAAGGTGTACCAGGTCACGCATGCCGAGCGCTCCCGGCCCTTCATGGACGGGATTGATCCGGAGAATCCGCTGGGCTTGTGAGGCAGGATCCGCTGTCTTCCAGCCCCAGTTCACCCACATGCTGCTGCAGGGCCGGGTAAAGTTCAAGGAACACCGCCTCAATCCGTTCACGGTGATGCACCAGCACTTGACCGGAGCCGGCAAAGGCATTGGGAAAGCGGATCCGTCCGGCAATGCGGTCCAGTGTCATCCCGACGCGGGTGAAGTCCTCACAGGTACCGAGCCAGTCATCCGCCACCATGCGCCGGACCGCCTGCTGCATGTTGGCGGGCATCCAGGGCAGCCCCGTCAGCAGGCCGGCATAGCATTGGCGGATGAAGTCATCCTGGGGCACGGCATGAAAGCGGTTCCAGTGCCGGGTCAGGAAATGGTCGAAACTCACATCCAGCATGATGCCGGCAAAGCGGCGGTAAGGTGCGGAAAACAGGGGTTTGAGTGCCAGCACTGCCGGGTGCCGGTCGGTGAAGCGGTCCACGGCCCGGTGATTGTGGACCCCGGCCTGAATACCCGGTGGCAGGGTGGCCATATCCACCCCTTTCATGAAGTCCCCCATCAGGTTCCCGGTCAGGGATTCCGGATGCGCACGGGCCAGACTCAGGTGGGCCAGATAATTCATCAGTCACCCAGTGCCACCGGTCCGTACCGCGGGTATTCATCCCCGGGTCCCGGATTGTCCGCATGGCAATGCCCGCCCAGATGATGCATGACGCCCCAGACCGCATTCAGCCCGGTCTGCACCGCGCCTTCCACCCAGGCCGGAGTCCAGCTGATGTCATCCCCGGCCAGAAAGATACCGCGTTCCTGTGCCGGCAGTGCTTCCTGCATGAAATGCCCGTACATGCGGTGGTTATAGCGGTAATGGCCGGGCAGGGCACCCTTGAAGGCACCCAGAAAGTTGGGATCGCTTTCCCAGCTGACCGTGATCGGATCGCCGATGATGTGGGAGGCAATATCGACATCAGGATAAATCTTCTTCAGGGCATCCAGCGCCAGCCGCACGCGCTGGTTGAGCGGCAGCGGCAGCATCTTGAGGGCATCCGACATCCAGGAGTAGGTCAGGCACATGACCGATGGTCTGTCGGGGCCATTGTCGAACAGGTAGGTGCCGCGTGTGAGGCGGTCAGTCAGGGTCATGGACATGAGATCATGCCCGGTCTGCGGATGCTTGTCCTTCCAGAACGGGCGGTCGACCATGACAAAGGTTTTGGAGGACTGCATGTAGCGGGTGCGGTCCAGCGCCATCCACAGCTTCTGGCTGAACAGGCTTTCCTGGGTCTGGATGGCGGTGCTCAGAAGCCAGGACTGGCAGGTGGCGATGACGGCGGCAAAGCGGTCGGTACGACCCCACTGGTCGGTGACATTGAGCTGCCCCTGCGGGTCACGGAAGATGGCACTGGCACCGGGCCGGGGTGCACCCTGATTGAGGCCGGCCAGGTGTGTGCCCTGTGGCCAGTGCACCAGCCGTCCTGGTGCGTGACGCCAGAGCCTGCGTGGAATCTGCTCCACACCGCCGACAAAAAAGCGCTGGTTGTCATCGCATTCGGTCACATTGACGCGCAGGATTTCCAGCATGCTGCTGGGAAAGTCCGAGTCCCAGCCGCCAGTGCCGAATCCCACCTGTCCAAAAATCTCGCGGTGGCGGAAGCTCAGGCGTTTGAAGGCCCGTGATGAGGTGATGAAATCATAAAAGGTGCCTTCATCCCAGTCCCGTACCAGCGGGTTCCAGAGTGCCTTGAGCGTATCCCGGTCACGCTGGCGGATGGCCTGTTTCAGGGCACTGAAGCCGGCGCCTTCCTCCAGTGCGTCCTGATAGGCCCCGGCCACTTCCCGGAATATCGGTGGCAGGTCCTGCAGGGTTTCGGCATAGAAGGTTTCCCCTTCCAGGTCAATTACGGTGGAACCGGCGGCCTGGGTGAGCGGATTGGGAAACGGGCGGCTTCGGGCGCCCAGCAGGTCGGCATAATGGTAAAAGGCGCGTGATGATTCCGGAAAGCGCATGCCGCCAAGCTCCGCCACCACGTCTTCCGTGCCCTCGAACACCTGTGAGCGCAGGCGCCCGCCGAGCTGTCCGGATTCGTAAAACACCGGCTGCAGGCCCAGCTTCATGAGCTCAAACCCGCATACCAGCCCGGCAATACCGGCACCGATAATGGCCACCCGCTGGCCGTGCTGACGGGCCGGAATCTGCCCCAGACCGGCAGGGTGCCGTAACCAGTCATCATAGGCAAACGGAAAATCCGGGCCGAACAGGGTGACAGGGGGCAAAGCAGGCATGACAGGCTCCTTGGATGTTCGATGGTACCCGGATTGCCGGGAGCGGCAGGGCACGTTCCGGATGGCCTGACAGCGGCCTTAAAACCCGGTGCGGCAATCCTGCAGGTAGGTTATTTTTTTTCTGGCATCAACAAGCGTAGCCGGTTCCAGGCGGGCAAGCAACAGCTCGGGTGCCATTGCTGCACGTGCCTGATCGTGCCCGAAGGGGCTGCATACGCAGGAGCGTCCGCAGTAACGAAAGGCCTGTTCCTGGCCGACATAATTGGCATAGGCCACAAACAGGGTGTTTTCCTGTGCCCGGACCGGAACCATGCGCTCGCAGACATCCTCAAACGGATACATGTTGGCGGTCGGTACCAGCAGCAGCCCGGCCCCTTCCAGGGCACAGGCACGGGCTGGTTCCGGAAACTCAATGTCGTAACAGATGGCCATGGCCACTTTCCAGCCGCACCATTCAAAGACCGGGCTGCGCCTTGTTCCGGCCTGAAACTGCTGGCGGTCTACCTCCCCGAAAAGGTGGACCTTGCGGTAACAGGCCAGTTGTTTCCCCTGGGCATCCATGAAGATGGCACTGTTGTAAATCCGCTTCGGGTGTCCGGCGTCCCGCTCTGGAAAGCCGGTCACCACGGCGATCCGGTGCGTGATGGCGATATGCCTGACTTGTGCCAGCAGCGCGCCATCCAGCGGCTGGGCCCTGGCATGAACGGCGTCGGGGCCGATGTGGTAGCCGGTAAGAAACATTTCCGGGGTGAGCAGCAGCCGGGCTCCCTGAGCGGCAGCGGCCCGTGCCTGCTGTTCCAGCAGGATCAGGGCGGCACGGATGGAGGTGACGGGTTCACATTGAAGCAGGGCAATCAGCATGGAAAATCCGCTCGGGTGATCACGGGACAGACCCTGAAGATAAGGCAAAAGCCGCCATTTCGGCAAGCAGTGGCAAGCCGGGAGCAGCGTTTACGGACAGCCGGACGGAGGACAACCGGGGCAATAAAAAAACCGTCAGCAGCAGCCATCAATTCCTTTTGTTGGCCACTGCTGCGGTTGTGAGAGCCTCACCTTGACGTGAGAAACCCGTTTGCCCGCCCGGCATTTCTGATGATTGCCGGGGAGCTGTTTTCTGTTGTTCTGACTCAGAGTCTAGGCAGCAAGTGCGTAGTAATTCAGGGGGGAATGTGCAAACAATATGGAAGTTGGCAGCCCCTGATCGGTGAGGGATGTACCGAGCGTGTTCAGCTCTGGAAAAACCGGGTGGCGGTTTCGTTGCCGGGCTGCTGCAGCCAGCGCCGGATCAGCTGTGGAATGCGTTCGGGGTAGTGCTCAACAATGGTGCGCGCCGTTTCCTGTACCGCAGGCAGCAGGTGCTGGTCACGCAGGATGCTGGCCACACGCAGGCGCACGTCCCCGGTCTGGCGCGTACCCAGCACTTCGCCCGGTCCACGCAGTTCCAGATCGATATTGGCGATCTCAAAGCCATCCGTACTCTGGCGCAGGGCATCCAGACGTTTGCGGGCGGTCCTGCCCAGCGGGGCCTGATACAGCAGTACGCAGCTGCTGGCTGTGGTGCCGCGCCCGACCCGTCCACGCAGCTGGTGCAGCTGGGACAGCCCCAGACGTTCGGCATTTTCAATCACCATCAACGAAGCATTGGGCACGTCCACCCCGACCTCGATCACGGTGGTTGCCACCAGCAGCTGGGTATCACCGCTGGAAAAAGCCTGCATCACACGTTCCTTTTCACTGCCATGCAGGCGGCCATGCACCAGACCGACCGTGACCCCTGGCAGGCGCTCGGTCAGCAGGGCTGCACTCAGTTCCGCGGCCTGACACTGCAGCACCTCGGACTCCTCGATCAGGGTGCAGACCCAGTACACCTGTCGCCCTTCGGCACAGGCCCTTTCAATGCGCCCGATTACCTCGTCACGGCGCTCGTTGTTGATGGCCACGGTCCGGATCGGGGTGCGTCCGGGCGGCAGTTCATCAATCACGGAATAATCCAGATCACCGTAAGTGGTCATGGCCATGGTGCGCGGAATCGGGGTGGCGGTCATCACCAGCTGGTGCGGGTAATGCTCCCCCTGTCTGCCCTTTTCGCGCAGGGCCAGCCGCTGGTACACCCCGAAGCGGTGCTGCTCGTCAATGATGATGAGCCCGAGCTGCAGGAATTCCACGCTTTTCTGGAACAGGGCATGGGTACCGACTGCGATGTGACCGATGCCGAGCAGCAGGTTTTCCACCTTGCGCCGGCGCTGTTTCGGGGTCTGGCCACCGGAGATGAATACCACCTCCAGCCCCAGCGGTTCCAGCCAGTGGCTCAGGTTGCGGTAATGCTGTTCGGCCAGCAGCTCGGTCGGTGCCATGAAGGCGACCTGCCAGCCGTTGGCAATCACGTGCAGGGCGGCGGCTACCGCCACCAGGGTCTTGCCGGAGCCCACATCACCCTGGACCAGGCGGTTCATCGGGTGCGGTTGGTGCAGGTCACGGGTGATTTCGGCAATCACACGGGTCTGGGCAGCCGTCGGAGCAAAGGGAAGCTGTTGCAGCAGGGCCTCAAAATGGGTATTGGGAGCGGTCATGGCCGGGGCTGCCACCTGCCGGAGCTGCTGGCGGGCCTGCTGTACCCCGAGCTGGTGTGCCACCAGTTCCTCGAAGGCCAGCCGCAGCTGGGCCGGGTGCCGGCCCTCCAGCAGGGCCTGGTTGGCCAGTTCCGGCGGCGGATGGTGCAGTAGCCGGATGCTGTCCGCCAGCGGCAGAAAACCCAGGCTGGCAAGGGTCGGCTCCGGCAGCAGTTCCGGCAGGGTTTCCACCTGCGCCAGGGCCAGCTCGATCAGGCGGCGCAGCGGACGCTGCTGCAGGCCTTCGGTGCTGGGATAGGTGGGGGTCAGGGTATTGTCCACCAGCACCTCATCCCCGGCGGTGATGATGCGGTATTCCGGATGTACCATTTCCAGCCGGTAGCCGGCCTGACGTACCTCACCGAAACAGCGCAGGCGGGCACCGCTGCGCATGGCATTGCGCTGGCCGTTCGTGAAGTGGAAGAAGCGCAGGCTCAGCGTGCCGCTGCCGTCACTGAGGTGGCACAGCAGCATGCGCCGGGCGCGCAGAACCACCTCGGTAGTGTCGATGAAACCTTCAGTCAGCACTTCCTGGCCGGGGTCCAGCTCCCCCAGTGAATGAATGCGGGTGCGGTCCTGATAGCGCAATGGCAGGTGGAACAGCAGGTCGCCGGCCACTGTCAGCCCGAGCCGCTCCAGTTTTTCCGCCAGACTGTTGCCGACACCCTTGAGCTTGCACAAGGGTTGCTGCAGAAAAGGCGTGGTATCGTTGTCATCCATGGCTGGAGTTTACCCGAAAAAGCCGTACAAACTGCCAAGATTCAGTGCAGATGCAGGCCGGTTTGTTTTATCATGACCGGGTGTTGGGTCAATTTCGGGTTCGGTTGATGCGTCGGCGCTGGTTGCGGACTATTCAGATCGTGATTCTGCTGCTCGTGATCCTGTCCGGATATACGCTGTTTGCAGACAATAATTTTGAGTCCTGGAAAAAGGACTTCCGGGCTTATGCCGTTGCCAATGGCATTCAGGCCGAAGTGGTGGATACTGCCCTGCACGGGCTGCTGCCGGACCAGAAAGTCATCAATCTGGGGGGGCGTCAGCCGGAAAGCAGCAGTACCATCTGGTCCTATCTTGATTTCACTGTCACCCCCGAACGCATAGCGGCGGGGCGGCGCATGTACGCTGAGCATACCGACCTGTTGCTGCAGCTGTCTTCACAATACGGGGTCAGCAGTGATTACCTGCTGGCCATCTGGGGGCTGGAAACCCGTTTCGGGCAGAGTACCGGGGATTATGGCACCATTCGTTCCCTGGCTTCGCTGGCATTCGGCGGGCGTGAGGACCGGCGTGCATTCTGGCGTGAGCAGCTGATGGCCGCCCTGCGTATCCTGCAGCGCGGTGATATTGATCCGGGGGCTTTGCGTGGTTCCTGGGCCGGAGCCATCGGCCACACCCAGTTCATTCCCACCACCTTTGAACACTATGCAGTGGATTTTGACCATGATGGTCAGCGCAACCTGAAAGGCAGTATTGCCGATGCCCTGGCGTCGACTGCCAACTACCTGGTGCATGCCGGCTGGATACGCGGCCAGCGCTGGGGCTTCGAGGTCAGGCTGCCGCCCGGTTTTGACTGGAGTCTGGCGGATCCGGAGGTATGGAAAAGCCTGCCGGAATGGCAGGCACTCGGGGTTGAGGCCGGCACGGGGGCTTTTCCGGCTAGTGATGATCCGGCGTCACTGTTGCTGCCCGCCGGTTATCGGGGACCGGCATTTCTGGTGTTTGCCAATTTCAATGCCCTGCTCAGGTATAACAGTTCCAGCAGTTATGCCCTGGCGGCGGGTTTGCTTGCCGACCGGATCAGGGGAGGGCCGGGCCTGCAGGCCCGCTGGCCACGGGATGAAAAGGCACTGAGTTCGAGTGAAAAAACCGAACTGCAGGAGCTGCTCAGTGCTGCCGGTTACAGTACTGAGGGGGTGGATGGCCTGATCGGTCCCAATACCCGTGCTGCCCTGAAGCGCTGGCAGTCCGATGTGGGCTTTCCGCCTGACGGTTATGCCACTGCCGAGCACCTGCGCAAGCTGCGGGCGCAGGTCGAACTGGGTCATGCCCGTCACGAAGGTTGAAAAGCCGATTCCGGTCTTCAATCTTCAATGGCTGTTTCATCAATGTCGATAATGGTGAATTCGGTACGCCGGTTGGCCTCGTGCTCGGCATCCGGACATTTGACACCGTTGCCGCAGTGATTGAGCAGGCGTGACTCCCCGTAGCCTTTGGCACTGATGCGTGCCGGGGTGATGCTGGTACTGATGATGTAGCCGACGGCGGACTCGGCCCGTTTCTGGGACAGGCTCAGGTTGTATGCGTCGCTGCCACGTGAATCGGCATGTGAACCCAGTTCCACGATCAGCTGGGGGTTGTCGGTCAGGATGTGCTGCACCTTGTCGAGGTTGGGCAGGGCATCGGCGCGCAGGGTCGCCTTGTTGTAGTCGTAATAGATATTGTCGACCCGAAAGCGTTTGCCGATTTCCACCCGGTCCAGCAGGTTGGTGGTGGTGGCTGCCGTCACGCCGCCGTCGGGGTTGAGGCTCACATTGGTGAAACCGGAAAAGCAGTATTTGTAGCCCTGTTCCAGACTGTCGTTGCAATAGCTGATGCGGGCATTGCGCTTCAGGTAATCACGGTTGTAAACCAGAATGTCATAGTCGTAACCGGCCCGGATGTCGAGGTGGTAGCTACCTTCAAAATCGGTGTGGGTTTCCCGGACCTCGCCGGTCTGGCGGTTGGTGCTGCGGATGCGGGTTTCCGGTACCGGCTTCAGGGTGTCACGGTCCAGTACCCGGCTTTTGAATATAAAATCAGCACCAGGATCACCCAGCGATACCGTCAGCTGCCCGGGCAGGGTGCCGGCTTCCAGGGCACTGCTGATGTCGAGCTGTTGTTCGGGATAATCTGCATGTGTCACCTTGAGCACATAGCGGCTGCGGCCATCCGCTGCCAGCCTGAAGTCAAACCGGCTGTCGGCATTCAGGAACTGCTGCTCAAGCAGCTCGTCGTTGCGCAGCAGCCGGACATCGACCTTTCCCAGTGCCTCACGGCTCAGGCTGTGTACCACCTTGCCCTGCAGGCGGATGGTGTCTGCCAGCACCGGAGGGGCGGCCAGCAGGTACAGCAGGGCAGCCAGCAGGCACAGGAAGGTGTGACCGGACAGTTTTACAGGGTTCATGAGGCAGTTTCCGTGGGGGTTTATTGTGGCTGTGACGGTACCTGGGAGCCGGAACCACTGGCTGTCATCTCCGGGGGACACGCAATCTCGCGCTGCTCCAGAATACCGCCGGGGCGTATCAGTCGTTGGCGCTCCAGCGCCTGATATTCCGGAGGCTGTTCGGTATTGACCGGGTAGGCGGCCTGAACCAGCTGGCGTACCGGAACTTCCTGAAAACGGGCCGGCTCCGTTTCCCGCCGGGCTGTGGCCGGTGTGACCAGCACCTCGTGGCTGAAGGTCTGGCGCACCGGTGCCACGGCAACTTCACGGGTGCTGTCCGGCTGCTTGAGCACCAGACGCGGGTAGGTTTGGTAGACGGCCGGCACCCGGATTTCCCGCACGGAAGCGGGCTGGTCCGGGACGCGCACACTGACGGTTTCGTATTCGGGTGGAACCTCGATTTCGCGTATGCTGGCCGGTTTTTTCAGGACCTTTTTTTCCAGCATCACGTATTCGGCATCCTGAGGCGTTTCCCTGATCCGGGCATCTTCCGCCAGTGTCTCCACCGTGATGCGGGTGTTGAGTGCATCCTGAGGCTGGGGCACCACCCGGGCCGGTACACGCATGACCTGACGTTGTACCTCCTGGTATTCCGGCGGCGTGATCACCAGACAGGCGGTCTGGCAATCGGCGGGATTGGTGGAGCGGCAGTCTTCCAGTGCCGACTGTTTCCACTGGCTGCCGGCCTCCCTGAGCACCACCTTTTCGGTGAGGGTTTCAAACTCCGGTGGCAGCACCTTGAGGGTCTTGAAGGCGTCAGCCACCCACAGGGTGCGGGTATCGGGCTGGAAACGGGCCGGTGTAACCTGGAGTGTGCTGCTGGCATCCCGTACCAGCACCTTCTCGTGCACCGTTTCGTATGTCAGCAGCAATGTAAAACTGACC
>JAGRJD010000099.1 GCA_020442915.1 Thiothrix sp.
GAGCCCCACTGGAACGGATGGTCATAGACAAACTCACCCGCCAGTGAATAGTGGCCATAACGCTCGGTTTCAGCCCGGAACGGGCGGATCATCTGGGAGTGGCAGTTGTAGCAGCCCTCACGGATATAGACGTCCCGCCCCTCCAGCTGCAGTGCCGTATAAGGCTTGAGGTCCGCCACCGGCTCGGTGGTGCTGCGGACAAAGAACAGCGGTACGATTTCAGCCAGCCCCCCCAGACTGATCACAATCAGGATCAGGATGGCCATCAACCCCACATTCTTTTCAATCGTTTCATGCGTCATCATGTTTGTGTCCTCCCTTAATGCGCTGGTGCCAGCACGGCTTCTTCAACCGGCTTGCGCCCGGCCAGGGTTTTCCAGATGTTCCAGGCCATGATCAGCATGCCGAGCCATACCATCAGTCCGCCCAGGAAGCGTACGGTATAGAATGGATAGGTGGCTTTCAGGGACTCCACGAAACTGTAGGTCAGGGTGCCGTCGCTGTTGACCGCACGCCACATCAGGCCCTGCATCACACCGGCAATCCACATGGAGGCGATATACAGCACGATGCCGATCGTGGTGAGCCAGAAATGCACTTCAATCAGCCGGGTGCTGTACATCTGCTCACGCCCGAACAGTTTGGGCAGCATGGCATATACGGTGCCGATGGAGATCATGGCCACCCAGCCCAGCGCACCGGAATGCACATGGCCCACGGTCCAGTCAGTGTAGTGGGACAGTTCATTCACGGTCTTGATCGACATCATCGGCCCTTCAAAGGTAGACATGCCGTAAAATGACAGCGAGACAATCAGAAAACGCAGAATCGGATCAGTACGCAGTTTGTGCCAGGCACCGGACAGGGTCATGATCCCGTTGATCATTCCACCCCAGCTCGGTGCCAGCAGGATGAGCGAGAATACCATGCCCAGAGTCTGTACCCAGTCCGGCAGGGCGGTGTAATGCAGGTGATGCGGCCCGGCCCACATGTAGGTGGAAATCAGGGCCCAGAAGTGCACCACCGACAGCCGATAGGAGTAGATCGGGCGGTTGGCCTGCTTGGGAACAAAATAGTACATCATCCCCAGAAAGCCGGCCGTCAGAAAGAAGCCCACGGCATTGTGGCCATACCACCACTGCACCATGGCATCAATGGCACCGGGATACACGGAATAGGATTTCCAGAAAGTCACCGGCAGGGCGGCACTGTTGACCACGTGCAATACGGCCACGGTCAGAATAAATGCACCGTAAAACCAGTTGGCCACATAAATGTGTGCGGTCTGGCGCCGGATGACCGTGCCGAAAAACAGCAGCGCATACGCGACCCAAACCACCGTGATCAGCAGATCAATCGGCCATTCCAGCTCGGCATACTCCTTGGAAGTGGTAATGCCCAGTGGCAGCGTGATGGCTGCCAGCACAATCACGGCCTGCCAGCCCCAGAACACAAAAGCGGCCAGCCGGTCCGAAATCAGGCGTGCATGACAGGTACGCTGCACCACATACAGCGAAGTTCCTATAAGTGCACAGCCGCCGAAAGCAAAAATAACCGCATTGGTATGCAGGGGACGCAAGCGGCTGTAAGTCAGCCAGGGCAGGTCGAAATTAAGCTCCGGCCAGCGTAGCTGGGCGGCAATCAGCACACCGACCAGCATGCCGACAATGCCCCACACCACCGTCATGATGGTGAACTGCCGCACGACTTTGTAGTTGTAAGTCTGCTGCCTATCCATACAAACAATCTCCGAACCAGAAAAAACCCGGACAGGTGGCCTGCTCGCCACCTAACTGGGCATAGTCTGGGTCAGTCATGAGACAGGCCACTTGATACAGGTCAACCGGACATCATGCCGTTACCTGTCAATACGGAAACTTTCAGGAAAATTGATTTACGTCAAATCAAAGACTGGCGGTCGCCAGTTTGGCGGCAAACAGAAGAAAAATGGAGCCGACACTGCCGGCAGACAACGCACTGAGTTTCTGGCGTTTACGAAACGCGGCTGCCAGATAGGTCCCGGCATAGATCAGGGCCGCCAGATACAGGAAGCTGAAAACCTGCAGGGTCAGGGCCAGAATGAGAAAGGACCAGACCGGTGTCGGGTAGGTGGGATCAACAAACTGGACAAAAAATGACAGAAAAAACAGGATGGCCTTGGGGTTGAGCAGGCCGATCACCAGCGCCTTGCGGAACGGTGCCGTGCGCGAAACCTGGTGTGACAGGGGCTGCTCCAGCACCTGCTCCAGATTCTGGCTGCGCCAGTTGCGCCAGGCATTGCGCAGCATGGTGAAACCGATATAGCCCAGATAAACCGCACCGGCATATTTAACTACCATGAACAGGGCTGGATAGGCATGCAGCAATGTGGCCGCACCGGCTGCCGTGGCCAGCATCAGTATCCAGTCGGCAATGAAAATACCGCAGGCCGCCAGCCAGCCGGCCCGTACACCCTGCTGTGCCGCCAGTGACAAGACATACATGGAGTTGGGACCGGGCAAAAGAATAATCAGGATACACCCGATCACATAAGTCATGTAATTGATGACACCGAAGTTTTCCATAGGGTATTGCGGCTCCTGAACCGCTGTGCTTGTCACAAATGCTCGTGCCTGAATTTTCCGCCACTTCCACCGGGAAGAAAACTCACCACTTCGCTGGGAAGAGTCATTTGGTTTTTCTCCCGCACCCGGGTCATCGGTATGGAAAACACCACAAGGAAAAAGCTGGGAAGTAGGATTTTTCCAATATTGTAAAAGCCTGTTGAAAAAAAGCAAGCCAGAACCGCAGACAGGTTTATTCTGTTCTGGCCGACGGCACCTGCCGCCACTCCCGCCAGCGTCGCCAGATCCAGCTCCCGCTCAGCTCCTCCCCGGTGCGCAGGTAATGCAGCACGGTATGGTTCTGGCAGGCCCAGCCCATCTCCCCCTGAACCGGACGCCGGGCACACATCAGGATCCGGTCCCGGACCTGCAGCACGGTGTCATCCCCCGGCAGCAGCTGACTGCTGCCCTCACGCTTGATCAGCAGTGGAATGGCAGCCACCCGGCGCTCCCTGGCCCGCGGGTGGCGCAGCAGGTGCTCCAGCAGCACGTCATCCTGCATGCAGACCTCAAACAGGGCCGGTGCAGCATTCATGGACACCTGCACCTCCCACAGGAACGGCACTTCATCCTCAACCACTCCGATAATGCGGCTCAGCAACTGGTTCACCCAGGCCCGATCCTGCTGCATGGCCAGGCCCAGAAAATCACGAATCAAGGGGGTGCGCAGCAGGGCATAAATCCGGTGTGCAATCACGTCACCGCGCTTCATGGTCAGATGAAAACCCGCCCGGTCATAAATCAGGCCATTGTCCCGCTGGTTCTGGCGTGCCACCGTGAACAGCCCCGGATTCAGCTCACGGGCCGTCATCAGGATCGACAGGTTGTTGCCATCATCCGGGGTACCCGCCACGATTCCGGTGGCGCTTTCAACCCCCGCCGCCTTCAGGGTATCAGCCTCGGTTCCCAGACCGATAATGGATCCCCCCGGGAGCCGGGTATGCGATTCACGCACATCAATCACCTGCACCTGAATACCGGAGGCCTGCAGACGCCGGTACAGTGCCTTGCCGAAACGCCCGAACCCGGCCAGCACCCAGGTTCCCCGGCCCGGAAATACCGGCTCACTGAGCAGCTGGTGTGGCATGCCACTCAGCCAGCTGCTCAGGGTGTAATGGCAGGGTGCATTCAGCGCCAGCTCCAGCTGTCCGGCAAAGGTCTCGAACGGGTTGATGGCCTCGTTACCACCAAAGGAACCGATATTGGCGGCCATTTCTGCCGTTTCAGCCCGTGCCAGCAGGCGCAGGGGGGGATTCAGCACCTCGGTGCACAGCGCGATCAGCAGGTTGGCCTGATCCGAATCCGTCAGCGCGATACACCCCATGCACCAGCGGCTGGTCACGCCGGCACGCTCCAGCACCACCGGCTTGGAGGCATCACCCACCATCCCCAGCGGACGGCTGAGGAAATCCGTCAGCAGCAGCTCATTGATACGGTTTTCATCCAGATCAATCACCACCGAAGGAATGCCGTCATCCGCCAGCGCCTGCACCAGGGTGGAACCGGTATCACCGTAACCGCAAACCAGATAGAACGGGGTACGCAGCTGCTGCACTGCACGCCGGAACACATGCTCACGCCGCAAGCGCACAAAAGCCGGATCCTGCAATACCCCCAGGGTGGCCCCAATGCTGTAAATCCAGCCAATGACACTGGCATAGATGGTAAACGTGGCCCACAGGCGCTGGCCATCGGTGAAGGCATAGGGAATTTCGCCGAACCCAATGGTGGAAGCCATGTAGCTGACGAAGTAGAAGGCATGGAAAAACGACATGCGCCATACCTGCCCCTGATCATCCTGCCCCGGAATGATCACAAATCCCAGAATCGACACCGCATAGATCAGGATCAGTACAATCAGCGGCATGCGCAGCCGGCGCAGCAGGATATAGAAAATGCTCGGCATCAGCGGCGCACGGTAATGGTTTCCGCCACCAGCAGTACAACCGAAGTGATATTGGCCAGCAATGCGCCCCCCGACAGTGACACGATTGAAACCATGGCCGCCGGCGTCAGGCCCTCCGGGCTGACATGCGCCGCATAACCCCAGAAAATGGCCGCCACCACCAACTGCAGATCCGCCACCAGACTGGTGGCCAGAAAGATTGCCCCCAGATGAGTACGGTCACCGAATTTGAGTACGGAGGCAATCAGGCTCACCACCAACGCCGCAAACAGCTCAAAGGCATGATGATGGGCCGGGTTGTCAATATCACCGGTGAAAAAGCCGAAGTTCAGCGTCAGCGCCAGCACAATGAAAAAACCGAAAACGACCTTTTCCAGATTCATGCCTTCCGTCCTTTGGTTCAGACTTGTGTTCAGAGCCAGAACAGTAGCGCCAGTCGGCCTTTCTGGCAACTTTTCAGCGGTTGCCCTGTCTGTGTTCGTCCGGCCTCCTGCCAGTACGGCCCGAAACCGGTACCATTCACTCCCCCAGGAATCCGCCCGACTGCCGCGCCCAGAGCTGGGCATACAGGCCCTGCCGCGCCAGCAGGTCCTGATGCGAACCCTGCTCGATAATCCGCCCCTCATCCACCACCACCAGCCGGTCCATGGCCGCAATGGTGGACAGCCGGTGGGCAATGGCAATCACGGTCTTGCCCTCCATCAGGGTTTCCAGCCGCCCCTGAATCACGGCCTCCACTTCGGAATCCAGCGCTGAAGTTGCTTCATCCAGCACCAGAATCGGCGCATCCTTGAGAATGACGCGGGCAATGGCAATGCGCTGACGCTGGCCGCCGGAAAGCTTGACTCCGCGTTCCCCCACCAGCGCATCCAGTCCGCGATGCCCCTGTGCATCCTGCAGCTGGTCGATGAACTGATCCACACCGGCCATGGCTGCCGCGTGCTCAATCGCTGCCTCCGTCGCCTGCGGACGGCCATAGCGGATATTGTCACGCACCGACCGGTGCAGCAGTGCCGTATCCTGAGTCACCATGGCAATGCCGGCACGCAGGCTCTCCTGGGTCACAGCCGCAATGTTCTGCCCGTCAATCAGGATCGCGCCCTGATCCAGATCATGAAAACGCAGCAGCAGGTTCACCAGCGTGGATTTCCCGGCCCCGGAACGTCCGACAATGCCGATCTTTTCTCCCGCAGCAATGCGCAGGTTGAAATCCCGGATCACACGCTGCCCGGCACTGTAGGAAAAACCGACCTGCCGATATTCGATTTCGCCCCGGCTGAGCTGCAACGGCCCGGCATCAGCCGCATCCTGCACCCGGTTGTCACTGGCAATGGTCTGGATACCGTTCTGGACCGTACCGACATGCTCAAACAGTGAAGTGATGGTGCGCAGAATCCAGCCTGACATCTGGTTCAGGCGGATGATCATGGCATTGGCGGCGGCAATCGCACCGACCGTGGTCTGCCCCTGCTGCCAGAGCCAGACCGAAATACCGGCAGTCCCCGCCACCAGCAGGGTATTGAGCAGGGTCAGCGCCACCGTCATGCTGAAAATATTGCGCATCAGGGCATGAAAAGCCTCGGTATGGCGGCGCATGAAACGCCCGGTGTGGGCATCTTCCTGCTCGACCGTGGCAAACAGCTTGACCGACTGGATATTGGTATACGCATCCACAATCTGGCCCAGCAGCTGGGAGTTGGTTTCCGACAGGGCAGCCGAACGTTTGCGCACCGGGGGCACCAGCCGCCAGATCACCAGCCCGTAACCCATCAGCCACAGCAGGATCGGCAGCATCAGCCGCCAGTCCATATCCATGAACAGCCACAACACCCCGATCAGGTACATGACCATCAGCCACACCCCATCCACCACCCCGAGCAGGGCTTCACGCACCGAGTTACCGGTCTGCATCACCTTCTGGGCGATGCGTCCGGCAAAATCATTCTGGAAATACCCGAGGCTCTGGCGCACCACATAGCGGTGATTGCTCCAGCGCACCCGGTTGCCAAGGCCGACCGCGATGGCGAAATTGATGATGCCGCGCGACCACAGCAAGGCCACCGGACGCACCACGCCCACCACCACCAGCATACCCAGCAATCCCCAGCCGTGCTCACTGAAAAACCGTGCCGGATCAGCCGTTGTCATCCAGTCCACCAGCTGTCCCAGATACACGTACATCAGCATTTCGGTACCGGTGGCAATGCCGGACAGGATGAACAGCCACAGCAGCAGACCACGGATCGGCCACAGGTAATAAAGGAAAAAAGCACGCAGTTGTGCCGGTGGCCTGCGTACCGGCTCCGGGGCCATCGGGTCCAGCAACGCAGCAAGGTAGCGGATGAACATGACAAAACAGTGTTGGTTTTTAATGCCGGCTAGGCTACCGTAGTCCGCATGAGAATGCACCGGCTAATAACCGGCGAACAAGGCGAATAAAAGGAAGCTGTCCATGACCTCGATGTCCCACCATTTCATCACCTGCCGGAATCTCGAAGTCCACTACACCGCCTGGGGCGAGCCGGATGCCCCCAAACTGGTCATGTGGCACGGCCTGACCCGGACCGGGCGCGACTTTGATGAAATCGCCCACAGCCTGAGCGATCATTACCATGTCATCTGCCCCGATACCCCCGGACGTGGCCTGTCCCAGTGGAGCCGCAAGCCCGAAGAAGAATACGTGATTCCGTTCTATGCCCGACTGGCCCTGGAGCTGCTGGATCAGCTCGGCATTGAAACATGTGACTGGGTCGGTACCTCCATGGGCGGGCTGATCGGCATGATCATGGCCATACTGCCGGAGTCAGCCCCGCGCATCCGGCGCATGGTACTGAATGACGTAGGCCCGGAAATCCCCGGCGCAGCACTGGAGCGCATCAAGACCTATGCCGCTGTCCAGCCGGAATTCGACACCATCAGCGAACTGCAGGCCTGGCAGGCACAGGTCTACCAGCCTTTCGGCACCAATACCCCGGCTTTCTGGCGACGCATGGCCATCACCTCTTCCCGACGCAACAGCAATGGCAGAATCACCCTGCACTACGACCCGGCCCTGACCCTGCCATTCCGGCACCTGAGCGGTGATGAACATTTGTGGGATGGCTGGCCGCTGATCCGGTGTCCGATGCTGATCATTCGCGGTGCATTGTCCGACCTGCTGCTGCCCGAACAGACCGCGCGCATGCTGGCCGAAAATCCGCTGGCACGGCTGGTCACCGTCCCGGATACAGGGCATGCACCTACCCTGGCCCACCCGGAACAGATTCAGCTGGTCAGGGACTTTCTGCTCAGCACCCCTTGAATACCCACACGGAAAATCAGCACCAAGCTGCCATGAGCAAACCATGACCCCTATCCCGCTCTCGCTTTATATCCACATCCCCTGGTGCATCCGCAAATGCCCTTATTGTGACTTCAACTCGCACCCGGCTCCCGCCGGAGTGTCCGAACAGGAACAGGACTATGTGCACGCCCTGCTGCAGGACCTGAGCGAGGAACTGCCCGCCATCTGGGGTCGACGGCTGGAATCAGTGTTTATCGGCGGTGGTACCCCGAGCCTGTTTTCGGCCCGTGCCCTTGATGACCTGCTCGGTGGCATCCGTGCCCTGCTGCCCCTGCGCCCGGACATGGAAATCACGCTGGAAGCCAACCCCGGCACCTTTGAGCAGGCCCGGTTCCGCGATTTCCGGGCCACCGGCATCAACCGCCTCTCCATCGGCATCCAGAGTTTCAACCCGCAACACCTGCAGCAGCTTGGACGCATCCACAACCGCGAAGAGGCCCTGCGTGCGGTGGATATCGCACGCAAAGCCGGCTTTGACAACCTCAACCTCGACCTGATGTTCGCCCTGCCGCAACAGACCCAGGCACAGGCCATGGCCGATCTGCAGCAGGCCGTTGACCTTGCTCCCGAACACCTGTCCTGGTACCAGCTCACCCTGGAACCCAATACGGAATTTTATAAATACCCGCCATCGCTTCCCGATGATGACCTGAGCGCTGACATGCAATTATCAGGTCAGGCATTGCTCAAAGATTCGTGTTATGCTCAGTATGAAGTTTCAGCGTATGCCCGGAGTGGCCGGCAATGCAGGCACAACCTCAATTACTGGACTTTTGGCGATTACGTGGGAATTGGTGCCGGTGCACATGGCAAAATCACACAAACCGATCATACGGTCCTGCGTTACCGGAAATTCCGCCAGCCGGCCCGCTATCTGGCCCAGGCCCGGAGCGGCGGGTTCCGCAGCAATGAGCAGCGCATTTCAGCCTCGGACCTGACATTTGAATTCATGCTCAATGCCCTGCGCCTGCGCACCGGGTTCACGCCTGAACTGTTTGCCCGGCACACCGGGTTGGCTCCGGACACCATCACCCCCGCGCTGGAACTGGCCGTCAGCCGCGGCCTGTTGGCCCTTGAACCACAAATCCATGCCACAGCGCACGGCTGGCGATACCTGAACGAAGCGATACAGCTTTTTCTTGAGGATTAGCATCATGTCTCAGGCCCTAAGCGATGTCAGTGTCACCTGCCCCTACTGCTATTCAGAAATGACCAAGGAAATCGAGGTCGTAGGCGGTGAGCAGCAGGTGCTGTATGAAGACTGTGAAGTCTGCTGTGCCCCGATGGAGTTGAGCATCCGGATTGATGAGGAAGGAGAAATCCGGCAGGTCAGGGTCCGACCCGGTAACAGCTAGCCAACCCTCCCGCAGCGGGGCTGCCACTTCCACGCTCAAGTAATCCAACCCATGGGCTTCCAGCGCATTGATGCCGGATTCCACTGCCGAGTGTTGCCGTCTGGCCTGGACAAAGGCGGGGTCGGTTTCACGGGTGGTGTCCGCCTGGCTCCGGCGGCCTTTTTTCGGCAGCGTCACCTGTTCAAGCCGTCCGGCCAACTCGCACCGGTTCGCTGGGGAGTGGAAACCTTGCCAAAGCTGCACGCACGCAGGTTGGGGAACAACGCTTTGGCTTGCTGGACCATCGGCACGGCGATGTCGCTGAGGAAGCGCGTTCCACAGGTCCATGCCGAGGCGGCCACGGCTGGTGTCTACCCCTTCCAGGGCCAGTTCTTCCCGCACCGCAAACACCGACTCGTGCAACTCGTCCGTCCCATCGCACGCTTTTGCAGCTTTTACGCCGCTTTCCAGGAAAGGCTTCGGGTGCAGAAGCTTAGATTATAACATTGATAAATAAAGAATTTTAGGTTTTTTTTTGATCAGGCACTATCTAGCGAATTGGAAGATGGCTAACTTGTGTATAAGGAGATGGGTTCAGGGTGATGTTGGCACATGAGGCAGGGACAGGCAGCAACCTGTCCGCCCGACTTTCCATGCCGCCCACCCATTGTTAAGCTCAGACTTTGATTGATGATTTATCATTATCCCTTAACATCCTGATAGCATAACAACAATTTATGGGCGCACCAACAGTACAACTTCCCGGCCACATCCGACAGCTCGTGCTCGCAGGCGCGGTCGAGCAGTCGGTTGCCGAGCGTTCGGTCAAACAGGCCCAGGCTGACAAGGTACCGGTACTGGAGTGGATGTTCCGCAACCGGGTCGCTTCGGCCAAAGACCTCGCCAAGGCCACGGGAGCCGAGTACGGGCTGATCACGCTGGACCTGGAGGCCGTCGATATCCGCCCGGACGTAGCCGACCTGATTTCGGACGAACAGAAAAACCGCCTGAACCTGACGCCACTGTTCCGTTATGGCAACAACCTGTTGGTGGCTCTGGCCGACCCGGTTTATCTGCCCAATCTGGATGATGTCAAGTTTGCTACCGGTCTGCGCCCGACCGCCGTGATTGTCGAGTTCGACAAGCTGCATACGTTCCTGAGCGTCGGCAGCGGCTTTGCCGGTAATGCCAGCACCATTGGCATGGCAGTTTCCAGCGAAGCCATCAGCCAGAACATCGCCCTCGATACCAAGGAACTGAAAAAAAACGAGGATGACGGCGAAGAGGTCGAGATCATCTCCTTTGTGGACAAGCTGCTGACCCACGCCATCAACACCAAGGTTTCGGACATCCATATCGAGCCCTATGAAAAAAACCTGCGCATCCGCTACCGGGTCGACGGCATGCTCAAGGTCATCGCCACGCCACCGACCGGTATTGCCAACCGGCTGGTGGCCCGTATCAAGGTACTGGCGCGCATGGATATTTCGGAACGGCGTGTACCACAGGACGGACGTATCCGCTTTCAGCTCAACGAAAAGAAAAACATCGACTTCCGTGTCAATACCCTGCCGACCATCTATGGCGAAAAGGTCGTCATGCGGATTCTGGACTCGGACAATGCCGCTCTCGGGGCGGACAAGCTGGGCTTTGACCCCAGACAGAAGCAGGACTTTCTTGATGCCCTGTCCAAACCGGACGGCATGGTACTGGTCACGGGGCCGACCGGCAGCGGTAAAACCGTCACCCTGTATACCGGACTCGGCATCCTCAACACCTCGGAAAAGAACATTTCCACCGCAGAAGATCCGGCGGAAATCAACATGCCCGGCGTCAATCAGGTGAATGTGAACCCCAAGGTGGGCCTGACCTTTGCCGAAGCCCTGCGTGCTTTCCTGCGCCAGGACCCGGACATCATCATGGTCGG
>JAGRJD010000100.1 GCA_020442915.1 Thiothrix sp.
GTGGCCGGTTATTACCGGGTCCGTATCGGCAGTCAGGCGCGAGCGCTGGAAAACCAGTGTTATGTGGTGCAGGCTCCACTGGTCGGGGAGGCGCTCTGGTCGCCGGTGGTGGATGTGAGCCGGGGACGGTCCGGGGTCTATACCCCGGTGGATGAGGGTTTCCCAGCCGATGGCGTGCTGGTGCAGGGAGAAATGGACCAGCCGGGCTGGATTCATGCCACGCTGGACATGGCACGGATGCGGGCGGTACGGGAGCAGGGAACGGTGCTCAATTACCGGGACTGGGCGCGGCAGCCGGGCTGACGAAGCCGTTGGTCTACAGCTTGTACCCGTGCCAGTCCTTGACCGTGCGCAGGATCATGTTCGACTTGACGCCTGACACTCCCGGCAGGCGTCCGATCACCTCCCGGTGCAGGCGCTCGAAATCCTCCAGTCCGCGCGCAGCCACGGTCAGCAGATAGTCTGCCTCCCCCGCCATCAGGTAGCACTCCAGGATTTCATCAGCCTGTTCCACCGCCTTTTCAAAGCGGCTCAGGGCCGGTTTGGACTGGGATGACAGGGTGATTTCGACCAGCACGATAATGCTGTAGCCCAGTTTCTTGGGATTGAGGCGGGCGTTATAGCCTTCGATAAAACCACTGTCTTCCAGCAGTTTGATGCGGCGGTGGCAGGCCGAGGTGGACATGCCGATCTGCTCGCCGATTTCGGCGATCGGCAGGCGGCAGTTCTGCTGCAGGCGCTCCAGTATCTGCCGATCCTGCTTTCCTGCCTGATTGATATTTTTCCCGTTATTTGGGTTTGACATGGGAATTTTTCCCAAAAAAGCTGCAATTGCCCTGAATATACAGGAAATTTTGTGGGTTCCTCAAGAATATAATGTATCCATAACGATGGGGTTCCGTTACTGCGGTGACGGGGCATGCGGGCCGGTGACAAGGAGGCCGGTCCGGTTCAGGAAACGGGGGAGCGCAGGCATGCCGGGCTGGTAAGGCACCGGCCCGTTGTCATGCCTTTATCGTCAATTGAAGGAGGAACTCGAGATGTCCCAAGTCTATGTCGTTGGTTATGACGGCAGTCCATCCAGCCAGCGGGCGCTGGATTTTACCCTGGAACTGGCTGCTGAAAGTGGTGGCAGTATCGTGCTGGCCCACGTGCTGGCATGGTCGCCGTATTCATTCCTGACCCAGGAGGAGCTGGCCGAGCGTCATGTGCGCAAACAGGAGGAACTGGCCCGTGCTGAAAGTGCCGTGATCAAGCCGGTGGTGGAGCAGCTGGCCGGCAGGGGAGTCACGGTGGACTCCGTGATCCGTTACGGCAATATCGCCGATACCCTGTGCGAAATTGCCGGCGAGAAGCAGGCAGCCCAGATCATCATCGGACGCAATGGTGATGCCGGTGTGGTGGCGCGCATTTTTGGTTCTGTTGCCAGTGCCATGGCGCAGGGAGCTCCGATTCCCTGCACCATTATTCCATAAGGAGATCGGTCTTATGATGAAACGACCCAACACACTTTCCACCCTGCTGCTGGTTCTGGTGAGCCTGTTGTTCAGTCATGCGGCTTTGGCCCAGGAAGCGGCGGGGCTGGATGCCACCATCAACAATATGGTCGGGCCCGTAGTGGCACCGTTTGTCAATACCATTTTTTATTCCGTACCGGTTTTCGGGGTCAGCTTTCCGCTGATTGTCATGTGGCTGGTGGTAGCCGCCAGCGTATTTACCATTTACTTCGGTTTTATCCAGTTCCGGGCTTTTGGACACGCGATCGCCCTGGTCAGTGGTAAATATTCCGATCCGAATGATGCCGGCGAAGTCAGCCACTTTCAGGCACTGGCTACCGCCCTGTCCGGTACCGTGGGGCTGGGCAACATCGCCGGGGTGGCGGTGGCGGTTTCCATCGGCGGACCCGGTGCAACCTTTTGGATGATTATGGCCGGCCTGCTGGGGATGGCGTCCAAGTTCACCGAGTGCACCCTGGGGGTCAAGTACCGCAATGAATATGCGGATGGCACCGTTTCCGGTGGCCCCATGTACTACCTCACCAAGGGGCTGGCGGAACAGAACCGCGCTGCACTGGGCAAGGTGCTGGCCATCCTGTTCGCGATCTTCTGCATCCTGGGTTCCTGGGGTGGCGGCAACATGTTCCAGGCCAATCAGGCCCACGCCCAGCTGGTCAACATCACCGGTGGTGCCGACAGCTTTCTGAGCGGGAATGGCTGGATCACCGGTCTGGTGCTGGCCGGCATCGTGTTTGCCGTCATCATCGGCGGCCTGAAATCCATCGCCCAGGTCACGGAAAAAGTTGTCCCGTTCATGGCGGTCCTGTACGTCGGTACGGCCCTGGTCATCATCATCATGAATGCTGACCGGATCGGCTGGGCTTTCGGCCAGATTCTGTCCGGTGCCTTCACCGGTCTTGGCATTGCCGGTGGCCTGGTGGGAGCCCTGATCCAGGGTTTCAAGCGGGCCGCCTTCTCCAATGAGGCCGGGGTGGGTTCCGCCGCCATCGCGCACTCTGCAGTGCGGACCAAGGAGCCGATTACCGAGGGCTATGTTTCCCTGCTGGAACCGTTTATTGATACCGTGGTGATCTGCACCATGACCGCACTGGTGATCGTCATCACCGGCATGCTGAATGTCGATCCGGCCACCGGCCTGTATGTGTGGAATGGTGAAGCGGGCCGGATTGCCACGGAAGGCAGCCTGACCGGGGTTGAGCTGACTTCAGCCGCCTTCGGGTCTTCCTTCAGCTTTTTCCCTTATGTGCTGGCGATTGCTGTCGTGCTGTTTGCCTTCTCGACCATGATTTCCTGGTCCTACTACGGCGTCAAGGCCTGGACCTACCTGTTCGGTGAAGGCAAAACCAGCGAAGTCACCTACAAGGTCCTGTTCTGTATTTTTGTGGTGATCGGTGCGGCCATGAACCTCGGGGCGGTGATCGACTTCTCCGATGCCGCCATTTTCGCCATGGCACTGCCCAATATCATTGGCTTGTACCTGCTGATGCCGGTGGTGAAGCGGGAAATGCAATCCTATGTCCGCAAACTGAAAAGCGGAGAGATCAGGCGCTATCAATAAAAATTGAACGTTTTCCTGCCTGATATGCCCGGCTGACTCCTCCGCATATCAGGTCAGGTCCGCCGGGAAGCGGTTCTGCTGCTTCCCGGCTTTTTTCAGTGCTTCAGTGGTTGACCAGGGTTCTGGCCTGCTGATCGGCGTGATAGGACGAGCGGACCAGCGGGCCACTGGCCACGGCCTCAAAGCCGATCTCCTCGGCATACCGGCGCAGTTCCTCGAACTCTTCCGGGGTGTAATAGCGCTCCACCGGCAGGTGCGAGTCGGAAGGCGCCAGGTACTGGCCGATGGTGAGCATGCGGCAGCCGTGGGCACGCAGGTCCCGCAGGGTGGCCTTGAGCTCTTCCATGTCCTCGCCGAGACCGACCATCAGCCCGGATTTGGTGGGAATCTCCGGATGGGCCTCGCCAAACTTCCGGATCAGGTCCAGTGACCACTGATAATCCGAACCGGGGCGGGCCTGTTTGTACAGGCGTGGTACGGTTTCCATGTTGTGGTTGAACACGTCCGGCGGTGCCAGGGCCAGTTCCTCCAGGGCAATGTCCATGCGCCCCCGGAAATCCGGGGTCAGGATTTCCACCTTGATGCCGGGTTTGGCTTCACGGGCGGCTCGTACGCAGTCAGCAAAGTGTCTGGCTCCACCATCGCGCAGGTCATCACGGTCAACAGAAGTGATCACCACATAGTTCAGGCGCATATTGCGGATGGCATCGGCCAGATGAGCGGGTTCCTGTTCGTCCACCGGCAGCGGGCGGCCATGGCCGACATCACAGAAGGGGCAACGCCGGGTGCAGACCTGTCCCAGAATCATGAAAGTGGCTGTCCCGTGCCCGAAACATTCGGGCAGGTTGGGGCAGGAGGCTTCCTCACAGACGGTGAACAGCTGGTTACCGCGCAGCATGTCGCGCACCTTGGCTGCCTGGGAGGCACTGGGCAGGCGTACCTTGAGCCAGGCCGGTTTTTTCAGAGGTTCGTCCTTTGGTATGACTTTGATCGGGATGCGGGAAACTTTATCGGCACGGCGCAGCGGGACGCCGGGTTCGGGTTTCTGGTATGACATGGTGGTTGGTACCTGATGGCTTGTAGTTCAGGAAGGGATTGTAACTGCAAAGCAGCCGGGACGCATAGCCGGGGTAAAATATCCTGTCTGACCGTTCCCGGTGTACATCGGGAACGGTCAGCTCAGAATCGGCACCGGCTTTCGCGTTCATCCACGCCGATGCTGTCCAGTGTGTTGGTTTGGTGCAGGAAGCCGTCCAGAGGCGTGCGCTCCACCACCCAGTTGTGGGTGGCCAGCAGCACGGGCTGGCGCAGCTGGTGGTCCCAGGCCCGGAAGCCGCCGGCAGTTCCCTTGAAGTTGTCGTACAGGGTGTCGGGTGCCGTCATTTTGGCGCTGATGGTGGCAACATCGGTACTTCTGGTGGCCTGCACACTTTCCGCGACGGACTTGATGGCGATCCAGGCGGCCCAGTCGGTGCCGGTCATGGGGCGCTGGTGCATTTTCTCGAAACGCTTTTCCAGCTGCGGTGCACCGTAACGCTCCCAGGACCAGTGCCAGGCCATTGGTGCCAGCCCTTCCGAACCCACGATCAGGTCGGGGTTCCGGGTCTGGTAGGGCACCGAGCGGGCAAATTCGCCCCTGGCATCGGCCACAAAAATGGCGTCATGGTCCCCACCGCTGAGCAGGGCGATATTGTTCCTGCTGCGGTCACGCGGATCATTGCCGAGTTCAAACGGGCGTTGTGCACTGATTCTGAGGCCGAATTTTCTGGCTGAACGCGCAAACGCGGCGGACAGGGCCTGATCCTCGGGTTCGGGGCCGGTCAGCTCCAGAATGTTGCGCCACTTTCTGGAAACCAGGTACTGGGCCAGCGCATCGTAGAGCATGGCCTGGCTGGGCAGGGTGTGGTAGAGGTTGGGCTGGCAGTCTTCCCCCCGCAGGCGGTCTTCTGGTGCGGAAACATTAAACAGTACCACGGCCTTGCCACGCTGGCTTTGTGCCAGTGGCAGCAGCTGTTCCGCCGGCAGGTCCACCGCCACAAACCGGATACCCCGAGCCTGCATGGCCTCCAGAGCCGGTTGCAGCCCTGCCGGGGTTTCGGCCTCCACCTTCTCCAGTGCAAAACCCAGCCCGAGTTCAGTGCCATGAAACCGGACTTCCCTGATGGCGACTTCAGCCCCGGCATAGGGGCGCCCCAGCGGCTGGCCCAGGTACCGGGCAAACAGGCGCTTTTCCTTGTAGCGGGCATCGCCCTTGAGCTCCAGATAACCGATGGTGAAGGTATCTTCAGCATGGGCGATACCGGCGGAGGCATGGAGCAGGGCAAGCAGCAGGGGCAGGCAGGGCAGCAGGGTGGACGCAGACAGGCCGCCTGTTCCGGTTCGGGAATGCCTAGTCATCAATCAGCGCCATATAGGGAACACGTCCGGCAGGTACCGACCGGATCACCTTGCGGCTGCCGGTATCGATAACGGACAGGTCATCGCTGAGGCCATTGACCACGTAAAGCCGGGACTCATCCCGGTTCAGGGTCACATTCCAGGCGCGGTTGCCGACCAGGATATAGTCCTCAACCTTTCGGCTGGCCACGTCCACATAGGCGACATGATTGGAGCGCCCCAGCGCGACCCAGGCTCCCCGGCCATCTGCCGTCATGACGATGCCGACCGGTGTGACCTGTTCGCGGCGGAAGCCTTTGGGCTCGAAACGGATCACTTCCCTGACGGTGTTGTCGGCCAGATTGATGATACTGACCGAGGCATCCAGCTCGCTCGTGACCCACAGTTCCAGATTGTCCGGCGTGAGGGCGAAACGGCGCGGGCGCTTGCCGACCACGATATTGGCCTTGAGCTCACGGTTTGCGGTATCCACCAGGTGGACGGTATTGGCGACTTCCGAGGTAACGTATACGGTTTTGCCATCAGGGCCGGTCAGCACGCCTTCAGGCTCTTCTCCGACCTCGACTTCGGCCACCAGTGCCTTGCTGGCCAGATCGATGAAGCCCAGTGCGCCCTCATCTTCCAGCGACAGGTACATCATCCCGCCATCCGGGCTCAGGTCAAAGGCTTCCGGGTCATCAATATCCTCGATCCGGTCGGTGACTTCCAGCCGGGCAACATCGATAATATCAATGGACTCACCATCACCACAGGCTGCATAGATCAGGCTGTGATCCGCATTGAAGGCCATGTGGCGCGGACGGTCAGCCGTGGGAATGACCTTGATCACGCTGAAGTCGCCGCTGTCCATGACCATGATGCTGTTATCCTTCTCGCTGCTGATGAAAAGGTAGCCGGTATCTTTGGCCAGGGCCGGACTCAGGGTACTCAGGACAGCACTACCCAGCAGCAGTGCCAGCAGACGTTTTTTCATGACTCCTCCAGATAACGGTTCTGCGGAATTTTAATACCCGGGCGGACCGCAGGATGAATATTCCACATTCCGACTGTAGGGATTGGCGGTTGGCAAAAGGTTGGGTGGCGCGTTCTTGTCAGTTCCGGCAGCTTGTATTAGTGTGACCGGTTCAATCCCTCAACGGAATCATGCCGTCATGTCAGCATTGTCAGTACCCCGGTCGGGCTGGGGCACACGTCTGCGTGCCCTGTATGCCATCAGCCTGCGTGAAACCATCAAGTTCTGGCACCAGCGGGGCCGGTTGCTGTCTGCGCTGGTGCGTCCGGTGCTGTGGCTGCTGGTATTTGCCGCCGGGTTCCAGAACGTGTTCGGTGTGTCCATCATCCCGCCTTATGAAACCTATATCGAGTATCAGGTCTACATTGCCCCCGGCCTGGTGGGGATGGTGCTGCTGTTCAATGGCATGCAGTCTTCACTGGCCATGGTCTATGACCGCGAGATGGGACTGATGCGTCTGTTGCTCACCGCACCGCAACCGCGCTGGTTCCTGCTGTTCAGCAAGCTGGTGGCGGGTACCCTGCTCTCGGTGCTGCAGGCTTATGCCTTTCTGTTTCTGTGCCTGCTATTCCGGGTGGGCCTGCCGTTGTCGGGCTACCTGTATGCCCTGCCGGCGATGCTGCTGGGCGGGATGATGCTGGGGGCGCTGGGGTTGCTGCTGTCGGTGTATGTGAAGCAGCTGGAAAATTTTGCCGGTACCATGAATTTCGTGATTTTCCCCATGTTTTTCATGTCCACAGCCCTGTATCCACTGTGGAAACTGGAGGAGTCCGGTGCAACGGCGGTTTACTGGCTGGCGCGGATCAATCCCTTCACCCATGCGGTCGAGCTGATCCGGTTTGCGCTTTACGGGCAGTTCAACGGTGTGGCATGTGCTGTGGTGCTGGTGGCGTTACTGGTGTTTTTCATGCTGGCGGTGTGGGGCTATGATCCACAGCGCGGAATGGTCAAAAAATCTGGGAGGGGATGATGAAACGCTTTTTCGGGAGGTTGATGGCGGGTGTGGTACTGGGCATGGTGATGCTGGGTGCGGCACCAGGGGCGGAGCTGCAGCCGGTACGGGTCGGGGTGCTGCAGTTCGGGACCGTGAACTGGGAGCTGGATGTCATCAAGTCCGGCAAGCTGGACGAGAAATACGGCATCAGGCTGGAAGTGGTGCCGCTGGCCGGCAAGGATTCCAGCCATGTGGCCATGCAGGGTGGCTCGGTGGACGTGATCGTGACCGACTGGATCTGGGTGGCACGCCAGCGTGCTGAAGGGGAGGACTTCACCTTTGTGCCGTACTCCAATGCCGTGGGGTCGGTCATGGTGCCGGCAGACAGGGGCATTGACTCCCTCGCCGCTCTGGAGGGCAGAAAGCTCGGCGTCGCCGGCGGCCCGGTGGACAAGACCTGGCTGCTGCTGCGCGCCTACAGCCGCAAAACCCTGGGCAGGGACATCAAGGATCTGCTGGAGCCGCAGTTTGCTGCCCCGCCATTACTGAACCAGCTGGCGCTCAAGGGCGAGTTGGACGGGGTGGTGAACTTCTGGCACTTCTCGGCCCGTCTCAAGGCTGCCGGCATGCAGCCGCTGCTGGAGATGCCGGAAATCCTCAAGGCACTCGGGATTGAACAGGCAGTACCGCTGATTGGCTGGGTATTCCGGCAGGGGTGGGCGGATGCGCATGCGGATGCGATCAGGGGCTTCCTGCAGGCTTCCCGTGATGCCAAGCAGCTCATGGCGAACTCGGATACGGAATGGGAGCGCCTCAGGCCGCTGATGAAAGCCGAGGATGACGGCATCTTCACGGCCCTGCGCGATGCCTACCGCGAAGGCATCCCCCAGTGTTTCGGCCCCGGGGAAATGGAGGCCGCCAGGGCCACACTCACGATTCTGACCGAGCTTGGGGGCAAGGACCTGGTCGGCAAGGTGTCCGGCTGGGATGATGGTGTCTTCTGGAGCGGTTTTGAGCCGGGTGCCTGTGAGGAGGCGAAGCCATAAACGTGCCACAGCCAGCCAGCACGCTTTCAAGCTCAGGGTGGGCATGGCTTGCGGGGAGCCGCTCGGTCCGGCTGCTGTCTTTTCTGATGCTGGTACTGGTCTGGCAGCTGCTGGCCGGATGGCTGGACAGCCGCGAGCTGCCGGGGCCAAGGCAGGTGGCGGCCTCATTCCGGGAGTATCTGCTGGATGGCAGCCTGTTGTTCCACCTCGGCATGACCCTGTTCCGGGTGCTGTGCAGCTTTGTGCTGGCCATGCTGATCGGTGTCGCACTGGGCATCCTGATGGGCAGTCGTTCGTGCTGGGACCGCTGGCTGGATGCACTGCTGATCCTGGGGCTCAATATTCCGGCACTGGTGACCATCATCCTGTGCTACATCTGGTTCGGCCTCAATGAGGTGGCGGCGATACTGGCGGTGGCACTGAACAAGATTCCGAGTGTGACCGTCATGGTGCGCGAGGGGGCACGGGCTGTGGATCAGGGCCTGATGGAAGTGGCGCAGGTCTACCGGGTGTCCCGGCGTGATACCCTGCTGAAAGTGTACCTGCCGCAGCTTTACCCCTACCTGTTCGGGGCCGCCCGTAACGGGCTGGCGCTGATCTGGAAGATTGTGCTGGTGGTGGAGCTGCTGGGGCGCAGCAATGGTGTCGGTTTCCAGCTGGGCATCTTTTTCCAGTTCTTTGATATTGCCGGCATTCTGGCCTACACCCTGGCTTTTGTGCTGGTGGTGTTTGCCATCGAGGCCCTGCTGCTGCGCCCGCTGGAGCAGCACCTGAACCGGTGGCGCAGCTGATGGATACCCGCAATGCCAGTCTGCCGGGCGTGGTGGTGGACATCCGGCACAAGGATTACCGCAGCGGCCTGCGTACCCTGGAGGCGCTGCATTTCAGGGCCGGGCCGGGGGAGTTTGTGGCCCTGATCGGCCCGTCCGGAAGTGGCAAAACCACTTTGTTGAAAATTGTAGCCGGGCTGGATACCCGTTTTGAGGGGCAGGTTGCACGCTCCCCGACCGCGCGGCTCGGCTTCATGTTTCAGGAGCCGCGCCTGCTGCCTTGGCTGACGGTGGAGCAGAATGTCGGGCTGGTACTGAATGCGCTGCCGCCGACGCAGCAGGGGGCCTTGCGGGCGCATCTGCAGGAGCTGCTGACACAGGTGGGCCTGCAGGATTTCCGCACGGCCTTTCCCGGTCAGCTTTCCGGTGGCATGCAGCGACGTCTGGCGCTGGTGCGTGCCTTTGTGATCCGGCCCGAGCTGCTGCTGATGGATGAGCCGTTTCTGTCGCTGGATGAGCCGACCGCCGAGCAGCTGCGCCGGCAGTTGCTGGTATTATGGCAGCAGACCGGCTCCACCATTCTGTTTGTCACCCATAACCTGCGCGAGGCACTGATGCTGGCGGATCGGGTGCTGTTTCTGTCCCCCCGCCCGGCACACCTGATTCTGGAGCAGCCGGTGCCGTCCCCCCGCCCGCGTACCATGGCGCAGATGGCGGTGCTGGAGCAGCAGCTGCTGCATCAATACCCCGAACTGTTGAGTGGAGTCCTGCATGAATAAGTCAGTCACCCCTGCCATCCTGTCCGTATCCCGCGTCAGCAAGTCCTATGGCGATGTCCGGGCGCTGGATGCCGTGAGTTTTACGCTGGCGTCGGGATTTTACGCCCTGCTGGGTCCCAACGGTGCTGGCAAAAGCACCCTGTTCCAGATTCTGACTGGTCTGTTTGTGCCCGATCAGGGCGAGGCGGTGGTGGCCGGTTACAACCTGCGTACCGATCTGGTCCGGGCGCTGGCCTGCATGGGCGTGGTGTTTCAGCAGCCTTCACTGGACCTGGACCTGACGGTGCAGGCCAACCTGAATTTTTATGCACGCCTGCATGGTTTGCCGGTGGCTGAAATCCGTACCCGCACTGCCGTCGAGCTGGAGAAAATGGGGTTGAGTGAGGTGGCCGGCAAGCGTTGCCGGGCGTTAAGCGGTGGCAACCGGCGCAAGGTGGAACTGGCGCGGGCACTGCTGACCCGGCCCCGCCTGCTGCTGATGGACGAGGCAACGGTGGGACTGGACCCGGCTTCACGGGAAATGCTGCTGGCGTATGTGCATCAGCTGTGTCGGGAGCGTGGCATGGGCGTGCTGTGGGCCACACATCTGATTGATGAGGCCGAGCGTGCGGATGGGGTGGTGGTCCTGCACAAAGGGAAACTGCTGGCGCTGGGAACGCCGGCGGAACTGGTGCAGGCATCCGGACAGGCCAGCCTGCTGGCGACCTTTCTGCAGCTGTCAGGCCAGCCGGCAGCAGAGACCGGAGCGACCCTGAAAGCAATCTGATGACCCAGGTGCGACCAGCAGGGTGGCATGCATGGCTCCATCCAGAAGGCTAAGCTTGCTTGTCAGGCCGCATTGTCACAGCGACAGGCCAATAATACCCCCCCGTGTCAGGATAGTTGTCGTGTCTAGTTTTTCATCCCTATTCGGGGGGCGCTCAGGATTGAGTAATGACACGCTATTCACCAGAGCGCAAGGAGGCGGTGGTAAGAAGGATGATGCCGCCGGACAATACACCGGTATCTGTACTGGTCGAGGAAACGGGCATCTCGGATGTCACCCTGTATCATTGGCGCAAACAAGCCAGAGCAAGGGGGTTAGTGGTGCCGGGAGATGGCCGGAATCCGGAGAGTTGGTCACCGGAGGACAAGTTTGCGGTGGTGCTGGAAACCGCCTCAATGAACGAGGCAGAACGGGCGGAGTATTGCCGCAAGAAAGGGCTGTTTGTTGAGCAGGTTACCGCTTGGAAGGCGAACTGTCTGCGGGGTAATGTCAGCGCTGTGGAGCAATCCAGTGCGACCCGGAAACAGGAGCGGATCGCGCAGCAGGAGATCAAACAGCTCAAGCGAGAGTGACGCCGGAAGGAGAAGGCGTTGGCTGAGACCGCTGCCCTGCTGGCCCTGCGAAAAAAGAGGCATGCGATCTGGCCTATTTGTGCATTAATGG
>JAGRJD010000101.1 GCA_020442915.1 Thiothrix sp.
ACTCGAACTTGATCTCTTTCCAGGTTTCCATGGCTGCAGCCAGTTCGGGACTTGACTTGGCGGCATTGCGCAGCACCTCGCCGCCACGCTTTTCCAGCCCTTCCCCGCCATTGCGGTTGCGGTCTTCCACACAGGCCTCCAGTGCCACACGGTTGGCCGCCGCACCGGCAGCATTGCCCCAGGGATGGCCCAGGGTACCGCCCCCGAACTGCAGCACCGAGTCATCACCGAAGATGGTGACCAGTGCCGGCATGTGCCAGACGTGGATACCGCCGGATGCGACCGGGAATACCCCCGGCATGGAACCCCAATCCTGGTCGAAGAAAATACCACGGGAACGGTCCTCCTTGATGTAGCGGTCACGCATGATGTCGATCCAGCCCAGGGTGGCATCACGGTCCCCTTCGAGCTTGCCGACCACGGTGCCGGAGTGCAGGTGATCACCACCGGACAGACGCAGCAGTTTGGCCAGCACCCGGAAATGGATACCATGGTGCGGGTTGCGGTCCAGCACCGCATGCATGGCGCGGTGAATGTGCAGCAGAACACCATTGTCACGGCACCAGTTGGCCAGACCGGTATTGGCACACCAGCCTCCGGTGATGTAGTCGTGCATGATGATGGGGGCACCGATTTCACGTGCGTACTCTGCCCGCTTGTACATTTCCTCCGGCGTCGGTGCGGTCACATTCAGGTAATGCCCCTTGCGCTCACCGGTTTCACGCTCAGACTTGTCAATGGCCTCCATGACGAAATCGAAGCGCTGACGCCAGCGCATGAAAGGCTGGGAGTTGACATTTTCGTCATCCTTGGTGAAATCCAGTCCGCCCCGCAGGCACTCATAAACGGCCCGGCCATAGTTCTTGGCCGACAGACCCAGTTTGGGCTTGATGGTGCAGCCCAGCAGCGGACGGCCATATTTGTTCATGATGTCACGCTCGACCTGGATACCATGCGGCGGTCCGCCACAGGTCATGACATAGGCAATCGGGAAGCGTACATCCTCCAGCCGCAGGGCACGCACGGCTTTGAAACCGAACACGTTGCCCACCAGCGAAGTAAACACATTGACAACCGAGCCTTCCTCAAACAGGTCGATCGGGTAGGCGATAAAGGCGTAAAAACAGGTATCGTCGCCCGGCACATCCTCAATGGCATAGGCACGCCCCTTGTAATAGTCCAGATCGGTCAGCAGATCAGTCCAGACCGTGGTCCAGGTGCCGGTGGAGGATTCGGCAGCGACGGCAGCAGCAGCCTCTTCCCGGGGAACCCCCGGCTGGGGAGTGATCTTGAAACAGGCCAGGATGTCGGTATCCTGTGGTGTGTATTCCGGCATCCAGTACGTTTCACGGTACTCTTTCACACCGGCATTATAGGTTTTGACGGCCATCAAGTGCCTCCTCTCATGCAATAAACGATTATCGGTAGCAGCCTGCCACAGCCAGCTGATGGGGGCTTATTATAAGACAGCCAACCATAATTAAAACTAAGAGTTATGCTACAATAATATAAGCAACAGTTATGTTTTGATGTTTTCATGCACCTGACTTTACGCCAGATCCAGATTTTCGAGGCCGTTGCCCGCCAGGAAAGCCATACCCGTGCGGCAGAAAAGCTGCACATGACCCAGCCGGCAGTCTCCATGCAGATCCGGCAGCTGGAGCAGTATCTCGGCATCCCGCTGTTCGAGCGCCGGGGACGACGCATGTGCCTGACACATGCCGGACGCGAACTACTGCACTATGCCGGACAGGTGCTGCATGCCTACAATGACCTGCAGGTGGCCATTGAAGGCATGCAACAGGTGGACAAGGGGCATCTGGCGGTTGCCGTCACCACGACCGCCAACCACTTTGCCACCAAGCTGCTGGCCGACTTCACCCGTCAGCACGAAGGCGTCACGGTCACTCTGGATGTTTCCAATCGTCGCACCCTGCTGGAGCAGCTGGAAAACGGTGAGCCGGACCTGGTCATCATGGGTGAAGCGCCCAAAGGTTATAACCTGCAGTCCGAACCATTGATACCCAACCCGCTGGTGGTGATCGCCAGCCCCGGACATACCTGTGCCCGTCAGACCTGGCTCCATCTGGAAGACATCATGAGCGAACGTTTCGTAATCCGCGAGCAGGGCTCAGGGACACGCACGGCCATCGAGAAACACCTGCACGCCTATGGCTACAGCTGCCAGACCTCGCTGGAGATGCGCAGCAATGAAACCATCAAGCATGCGGTTGAAGCCGGCCTGGGACTGGGGATCGTGCCGCTGCATACCATCCAGCCGGAGCTGGACTCCGGGCGGCTGCGGGTGCTGAATGTCGAGTCATTCCCTATTCAGCGTTACTGGCATATTGTTATACGCAAAGGCAAGCGCCTGTCTCCGGTCGCCCAGGCTTTCCGGGACTTCGTGCGCCAGTCAGCCGGTGCACTGGCTGTCACGCCGGTGGTACCGGCCTGAAACGGATGATACGCCGGGCCGGATGCCCGGAGCCTTGCTGCAGAAAGGCACGTCGGTCACGCTCCAGCAGGATACGGGTGGCAGTGGCAAATTCCTGCACCATCCGCCGCATGGTTTCATGGGCCTGCCCCTGATACCAGACATAACGGAAAGGGACGGGCTCATCCAGACAGGTGCGCACCTGGGGTTGAAAATGCTGCCAGGCAAACTCGATCTCGCGCCGGCCATGATGGTCGACAAAAATGATTTCATGCGCACCCAGCACCGCCAGATACTGCATGCTGCGTACCGGCACAAACACATGATCCTGCGAGGCATGCTGCAGCAACAGGTGGGCCTGATTATAAACCGGCCCGGGCAGGGTTCTGGCCTCATGTCCCAAAGCACTGCCCTGGTAGAATGTTTCAATCGTATGCATGGTCAGGGTTCAATCGGGGAAAAGAAAATGGATGCTTTCAAGTTTAGCTCTGATAAGCTGATCCGGACAAACGAGCAGAGGATGTCATGATGAACCATCACCTTCAATGGAAAACAGCCTGCACCGCTGCCGGCATATGGCTCTGTGCAAGCAGCGCACCGGTACTGGCAGCCGACACCAGCAGCACTGCCCCGGCCCGCTTTCCGGACGAAGTCGCCACGGCACCGGCAACCACTCCCCCCGTACAGGCCAGTCCCGGCTATGCGGGCTATCCGGTCGGCTACTACCCCAACCCCTATGCCTATAACCGGTATCCGGCTTACCCCTACACCGGCTACCCGGTCTATGCACCCGCTACACGCCTTTATGCCTATCCCTATGGCTATGTCAATCCCTATGGGGCTGCCTACCCGCAGCAGCCGGTCAGCCCGCAGCAGGCCCCCCGCTACACCAGCCCCTACAATCCGAATCTGGCAGCGACCCCCGGCCCCAAACCGCCACCACCGCCTCAACCCAAAAAGGAAACCAGACCCTGGGGTGATACGCGTTATATATGGCCGGACTTTTACACGGACTTCACCGGCGACTTCTGGGACAAAATGATCAATGCGCCCTCTGACATGGGCTATATGCCGGGTGGCTGGCGTTTTCCATCCTTCAGCTCACCGGACCCGGTCACGATCGGGGATGCCGTGGCCAATCAGGTGCCACCGATTCTGGATGAAAGTGCCAATTTCATGAATTTCACCCATTAAAAAGTGCAGCAGGGCTGCCACCGGTATAAGGGCTTACCGGTCAACCAACCAAACGAGGATATAATAATGAAGTCGGGTCGACTGTATATTTCAGGGTTAATCCTGATGGGTTTCACGGGGATGATGACAGGTTGCAGCAGCACGCCTGCCGGCAGCAGAACAACAGGACAGGATGCCGGCATCAGACAGGCTCCCGAACCGTCACCAGCACCACCATCAGTCGCTCAAAAAGCAGAGCCACTACGGACACCGGCAGCGACATCAGCAGCCAGCCCCGGCCCGGCAGCAGTACGTCAGGACAGCCGCTATCTGGCTGAAAAAAAACGCCAGGAAGCCTTGCGCCTGCAATACAACCGCAGCTGGGTCCAGGAGCGTGAACAGGCTCAGGAACAGGCCCGTCAACAGCAGGTTCATCAGGCCCGGACCAAAAAAGCCGCTGAGCAGGCACAGCAGGCTGCCGAGCAGGCCCGACGGGAGCAGGAGCAACGACAGCAGCAACTGGTGCACCAGCAGGCGCAGCAGGAACTTGCCCGTCAACGACAGGCCTACCATGACCGCTACCAGCAACAACAGGCAGATGTACAGGCCCGCCAGCAGCAGGCCCAGGCTGCAGCCGCACAGGCACAAAGGGTCCGCCAGCAGCAACAGGCAACCGCACAGGCCCGCCAGCAGCAGGTGCAGCAGACGGCCCGCAATAACCATGTCGGCTATGGCGGCCATGGCAGCGGCAACTATTATGCCGACCGCATCAGCGGAGATTTTGCCGGCAACAGTGCACTGAATGCCTTTGTCGAAAAAATGGTACGCAAGGACGGCTTTGATCGTGGCTACCTGTATGGGGTCTTTTCCAGAGTCCGCAACCGGGATGAAGTGGCGCGGCTCTGGGCTGGCAACAACGGCGGCGCCACAACACCGGGTGGCTGGTACAACTATCGTGCAAAATTCGTAACACCCGACAATATCAAGAAAGGTACCCAGTTCTGGCTGCAGCATGCTGCCCAGCTGCAACGTGCCTCCCAGCGTTACGGCGTCGACCCGGAATACATTATCGGCATCATGGGAGTGGAAACCCGCTGGGGCCGGATTTTTGGCAAACACCGTGTCATTGATGCACTGACCACCTCAGCAATTGTCAACAAGCGTCGCAGCAGCTTCTTCTTTGATGAGCTGGAAAACTACCTGCTCATGACCCGCAGCGAACGCATGGATCCGCTGGAACCCAAGGGTTCTTATGCCGGTGCCATGGGCTACGGACAGTTCATGCCCAGCAGCTTCCGCAGCTTTGCCGTCGATTTCGACGGAGATGGTATCAGGGACCTCTGGAATCCGGATGATGCCATTGGCAGTATCGCCAACTATTTCGCCAAACACGGCTGGCGTAACGGGCAGTCAGTAGCTGTGCCGGCACAGGTTTCTTCTCAGGCCTATGCCAGCATGGCTGATGGCTATAAAGTGCTCTACTCCCCCTCAAAACTGGAAAAGAACGGCATCCAGCCCGCCAGCGGCCAGTGGAGCAACACCCCGAGAACCCATCTGCTGGCACTGACCACTGTACCGGGGGGAGTCAAAGAGCCCTGGATCGGCTATCACAACTTTTATGTGATTACCCGCTATAATCACAGTAACTACTATGCCATGGCAGTACATCAGCTGGCACAGTCGGTCAAACAGCAGGTCAGTGGTTACACTTACGCCAGCCGCTGATCTGAAAAAGTGGAGTGCTGAGCCAGCATGGCTTAGCCTTCACCTAAAGGTTATGTTTTCAAAATAATAAAAGCACTGACTTTTTGTCTGCATTTTAACCAACAAGGGCCGGAAAATGACATATCGCAACGTTTTTTCTGTTTTTTTACTCTTTCATTGCACTGCAACAGTGCTATCCTCTAGCCGCATCTTCCAGTGAAATACAGTATTGCTTATGAATACACTCACCTTCAGTGAGGCTCGCCACCTCGTGGCTCGCACTGGGCTTGGCGCGGAGTGGGGGAGCATCAAAAAATTGGAAGGCCTGCCCATACCGCAGGCGGTTGAGTTCATTCTCAGCCCACCGCCATCCTATACCAAGCCGCCACCTTACATGACACCTTGGCGACAGATGGAACCCATGCGGGGCGAGGCCATGCAGCGCAAGGATGCTTGGGTGCGTGCCAAAAAAGAGGGAGAAAACCTGCAGGCCTGGTGGATAGACCAGCTGCTGACAACACGCTCTCCCTTTACCGAGCGCATGACCCTGTTCTGGCACAATTACTTCACGTCCTCCCTGCAGAAAACCCAGCAACCCAGCCTGCTGTACCGGCAGAACCTGATGCTGCGCCAGAATGCACTGGGCAACTTCCGCCAGCTGCTGCGCTCCGTTGCCCGCGACCCGGCCATGCTGGTCTACCTGGATGGCTACAAAAACGTCAAGGCCAGTCCCAACGAAAACTTCGCCCGCGAACTGCTGGAGCTGTTCACCATCGGGATCGGCAATTATACCGAGCAGGATGTGCGTGCTGCCGCCAGAGCCTTTACCGGCTGGGGCGTGAATCCCGGCAATGGGCACTTCATTTTCCGTGCCGAGCAGCATGACAACAGCCGTCTCATTTTCCTGCGTCGCGCCGGCAGTTTTAATGGTGATGACATCATTGAAATCCTGCTGCAGCATCCGCGTACGGCTGAGCGTGTCGTGGAAAAATTCTGGCATGAATTTGTCAGTGATGCCGGCCCGGCCCGTCGCACCGTCATGTCCTGGGCCAACCAGTTCCGCAAGGCGGATTACGACATCAAGACCCTGCTGCGCGTGATCCTGAACAGCCCCGAGTTCTGGGCAGCCTCCAATCGCGGCAATCTGGTCAAGTCGCCGGTTGACCTCCTGATTGGGACGGTACGCATGATCCCCTATCCTCGCCTCCGGCACAGCGAGATGGTAAACCTGTGCCGCCTGCTGGGCCAACGTCTGTTTGACCCCCCCAGTGTCAAGGGCTGGGAAGGAGGCAATGACTGGATCAGCACCCAGACCCTGCTCGTCAGGGCTGCCTATCTGGCCAAAATTTCACGCGGCAACCTGAATGCCCGTGTTGATACCGGATTACGGTTACCGGCCAAAGAAGGACAGGAAATGCTGGACTGGCTGCTGGCGGTGCCACCCGTCAATCCGTTGCCGGACATTCCGGGGCAACGGCGTCTGGCTCATTCATTGTTGAGGGATCCTGCGTTTCAGGTTTCCTGACCTGATCAATAAAAATAATCGCAGGATACAGTGTGTATAAGTTTTAACCGTTAAGGGTAGTTTGCAGTTTATGGATCGACGTCATTTTTTAAAGCTGGCCGGAGCTTTGCCAGCTGCCGGGTTTGTGCCTGAAGTTCTGGCCGCCCAACAACCCTCCGCCCCCCGGCAACCCCGCCAGAACCCGCGCAAGCTGGTGCTCGTCAGGCTCAAGGGCGGCAATGATGCACTGAATACCCTCATCCCCTGGTATGACTACGATTACTACAGGAAACTGCGGCCCCGCATCAGCATGCCCGATCAGGTCAGAAACCTGGAAAAATACCAGCTGAAAAACGGTGGGCAGCAAAGCCTCAACCCGTGGCTCAAAGACCTGATGCCCTGGTGGGACAAAGGCCAGCTGGCCTGGATACAGGGTGTCGGTTATCCAAACCCGATTCTGTCCCACTTTGAATCCGCCGATATCTGGGAGACGGCCTCTTTTTCCACCACCAATCAGGGCTGGCTCTCACACGTGTTGCCCGGCTATAAACGCGACCTGCATGGCATCGTTCTGGGTGGCGAAGAGCTGGGTGCCCTGTCCGGCAAAGATTGCTATGCCATCTGCATGAAAAGCCCCGAAGTTTTTCTGAGCCAGACCAATCTTGTTGATCCAGTCCAGCCAAACCGCAGACTCAACCCGGCCCTGTCTCACCTGACCAATATTCAGTCGCAGGTTGTCTCGGCCAGCAACCAGCTGGCGACCAAAATGGGACGTCCCCGCCCGATAGGCCCCTGGCGCGCCCGGAGTGAAATTGGGCGCCAGCTTGAGTCGGTGGCCAAAATGATCGTCAATGGCATTGATGCCCCGGTCTACCTGGTGGAACTTGATGGCTTCGACACCCATGCCAATCAGCTGCGGGAACAGAACCACCTGCTGGAATACCTCGGCGTGGCCCTGAACGCATTTGCAGAGACCATGATACGTCATGGCCAATGGGATAACACTCTGGTCCTGACCTATTCTGAATTTGGCCGCCGCGTGGAAGAAAACCGGGCCGGGGGTACCGACCACGGTGCCGCATCCCTGCAGCTGGCCATGGGTGGCAGTGTCAGGGGCGGCCTGTATGGCGAGAAGCCAAACCTGCGCCGCCTTGACAACGCCGGTAACCTGCACATGAACATTGACTTCCGTCAGGTTTACGGTACGGTTGCCCAACGCTGGTTCCGTCAGAGCAATCCTTGGGGTCAGCTGGGTACATTGCCATTTGTATGAGGTTTCGGTTTACTTCATAATCGTCCCTCCTTAAACGACACGGTTATAAGTCGGACTGAAACAACATGTGGTTCAAAAATCTGTATCTCTACCGACTGCAGAAAGATTTTCCGCTTTCTGCAGAGCAGCTGCACGAACAATTGCAACACCGTACCTTTGCTCCCTGCACCAAGGATCAGCGTGAAAACAGCGGCTGGGTGTCTCCTCTTGGACGTCATGCCGAATCAATGGTTCACGCAGTGAACGGATTTATTCTGCTGAGCATGTCACATCAGGAACGCATGCTGCCGGCCTCGGTCATCCGGGAAGAGCTGGAAGAGCGTGTCGCCGAACTGGAAGAGCGCGAAAACCGCAAAATCGGTGGGCGGGAGAAAAAATCCATGCGTGAGCAGATCGAGTTTGAACTGCTCCCCCGGGCTTTTACCCGGACCCGCAAGCTGGATGCCTGGATCGACACACAAAACCACTGGCTGGTGGTGAATACCGCCTCTGCCGCCCAGGCCGAGCGCCTGACCGGCCTGTTGCGCAAAACCATTGACAGCTTGCCGGTCAGCCTGCCCGAGACCAGCCAGTCTCCCGGCGTACTCATGACCCGGTGGCTGACTGAAGGTGTGCCGCCTGCCCCCTTTGAGCTGGGTGGTGAGTGCGAGCTGCGTGCGGCCAGGGATGAAACCAGCGTAGCCACGTTCCGCAATCATGAGCTGATGGGTGAAGATGTCCAGTCCAGCCTCGCTGCCGGCAAACAGGTTTCCAGACTGATGCTGATCTGGGACCGCAAGATCAGCCTGATGCTTGGCGATGACCTGCTGATCCGCAGGCTCAAGTTTCTGGACCTGTTTGATGAGCAGCTGGATGAACATGATCCACAGTCGCAGGCTGAACGCATGGATATCGAGTTCACCCTGATGACAGCTGAGGTCTCCCGCATGCTGACCGACCTGTTTGGCTGCCTCAACCCCGCCCCTGAGACCTGAAACCGCTCCTCATCACCTATCCCTTGCGGAACTCTGACAGCAGCCTGCCGGCTTGTTATCATGGCCTCCCAAAGTCAAAAGGAGCATCCTCATGTTGATTTCAAGGGCCGGACTGGTGGTGACATTGATGCTGGCGGGCAATATCACTGTTGCGGATGAAATCTGGGACAGCAATAGCGGACGGATCGTGTACGAGGCTGAAATGGGGCCGACAGCAGTCTGGACTTACGGCACGCCACAGGAGCCGGGCGTCATTTACCTGCTGGGTCTGGCCAAGGTCTATGAAAACCGGGGCAGTTATACCGGTTACTGGGCTAAAAATAATGCCAGGGAAAAATGTGACACCGTGCGTCCGGGTATCCAGGGGCAAATGACGCCATACTGGGGCCGGTTCAATGTCACGTTCCTGGACAAAAACTTTCCGTCACACTGGGAGGCCACCTGGAGCTACTGTGACCGGGAGGATCAGCCCCTGAAAATCAAGGCCAAACCGGTACTGGGCACACCGCCACAAGGGTCATCCACATCCCCCCAGGGCCATTGAATCAGTCCGGCTCCGGGTAGCGGGCAGGAGCGGCTTCAGGCCGCCCGCCCCTTGATGGCCGGACCTGCGTCCTCAGCCCGTGCTTCGGCCAGAATCCATTCCACAAAGGCATTGACGGCATGCAGGTTCGAGGTGGCCGACTGCGGGCGGATGACGTAGTAGGCATGCTCCAGTGGCATGCTCAGGGGAAACGGTATGCACAGGCGTCCGGCCTCAATATCGCAGCGGGCCAGCGCATCCATGCTCAACAGTACACCCTGACCGTCAATAGCAGCCCCCATGGCCAGTGATATCTGATTGAAATGAATACCTCGCTGACTGTCCACATCCTCGACCCTGGCCAGTTTCAGCCACCGGTCCCAGCTGGGCCGGCCCACATACGGCGTATCATCATGCAGCAACGTATGATAACGCAGGTCAGCGGGAGTTTTCAGCGGATGCTCCGGCGCCCGTAACAAGGAAGGATGGCACAAAGGCACGGCCTCAACGGAAAACAGCTTGTCTACCCTGCAGTCGGCATAGGCACCGGTACCAAACCTTATCATGATATCGATATCGTTACTCCGGAACAGCTCATCCAGCGAGTCGGTATTTTCACTGGCATCAACCAGACGCGTTTCGCCGCTGATACGCAGGCTGATCTCCGGATATTGCTGGGAAAAGCGGTACAGACGCGGCACACACCACTTGGAGGCGAAGGAAGGAGCCATCCAGACACTGAGTGTCTCGACACTCACCTGTGAGCGCATCAGGTTCACGGCATCAGCCAGGCAGTTGAAACCTTCACGCAGCTTGGGCAGGGCAGCCTCGCCGGCTTTGGTCAGGGAAATGGCACGATTATGGCGTTCCACCAAGGGAAAACCCAGAAAATCCTCCAGATGCTTGACTTGATGGCTGATGGCGGCACGGGTGACATACAGCTCTTCCGAGGCCTTGGTGAAACTCCGGTGCCGGGCTACAGCTTCAAAAGCCCGGAGTGCGTTGAGTGGGGGTAGTTGCTGTGGCATGGTTTTGTATTAATAATCATCAATAACGATGTTTCAATCCACGCCCCTGGGGGCGAATTTGGAAGGGGTTACGCCCCACCCAAATCAGTCTATCTCCCTGAGGGGAGAGGTTTCAACCCGGATGAAATTGATAAAAGCCGGGCCAGCCGGCTGCCAGACTGGACATGATACCTGTCCTTAGCCACAGCATCCATCATTCACAGCGTTTTCAACGCTCAGCCTGCTGGTAAAACGCCGGCCAAACCCCTTCTGCCCGACTCAGGCAAGACCCGGCAGCACCGGATCAGGGCGCATCAACACGGTTCAGCACCTCATTGACATCCATGCCGGCAGCTGGCTCGCGGTCATAGAAAAAACTGAAATCACCGCTGAGCTCGTCAGTATCTCCGTTCATGGCCACCCATTCGACCACATACTCTCCGGGTGCCAGATGTAACGGTAAATCCACAGCAACCGACAAGGCCGGTTTACTGTCAGGGTCAAACACAATCGGGGTTACATGGTCATCGCTGTCAATCATGACCAGACTGACCAGCCGTACAGCCTCTTCAAACTCCAGGGAAATCTGCTCCGGAGCAGACAGGCCTGAGAGTGCAGAATCCGCCAAAGGCTTATTCAGTGGCAAAGGCTGATTGAGTGCCTGGGAAACACTGCCAAACATCAGCAAAGTCATTGCCGCGAAAGAAAGTACCCGATGATTTGTAAATTTCATGATGGTCTTGAGCTGTTATTATTGGTTTTCAGGGGCCGTTTCATGCTAGCAGCACCAGTCAGGCCCCAGGCTGAATATCAGGGCCGGGCCTTGAATTCCGCTGTCAATACCCGCCTGGCCTGCGCCAGCGCCATACGCATATTGACCACCTCACCGGCCAGTAAGCGTTCGGGAAACTCAAAAAACCACACGGATGTTTTTCCGGTTTCCTGCGGCGCAAGAAAAGCTTCATTCCCGTCCTGGAGAATGGCGAAACGGATACCACGAATGTGCTGGTTGCTGATCAGGTCAATACGCGCCAGACCGGCTGTGCTGCCCGCCCGTTGCAGGCTGACCTCAAGATCACCATAGCGAAACCGGCATTCCCCGCTTTTCAGCCGACACTCGCCCAGCGGCTCCAACGGCTGCACGCTGACCTCCTGCCGACTGGCCTCGGGCGTATCCGGCTTGAGCCAGATATCCACCAGGCCATAGCCCAGGATCACCAGAAACGGGGCGATCACAAGGGCGATACGCACATGAGGATGTAACCCCAGATACCAACGCAACATGCAGACTCCTCAACACGCGAAACGGACTTTCAGGCATCCATCATACCATCAACCATCCCCTCCCGTGCAGCGCCACAGCCAGTTCCCGGAAACCGTGCCGGCAAAACATGACAGGCCGGACCCAAAGTAACCTCGTTTAACCTCTGCAGACGCCAGTGTTACCGGACAGTTTACTTTCTGATCAAAAACAGATGTGATACAACACGAATACTGATACCAGCAGACAGACACCCCGGCCCCAATGAATCGCAGCTTTAAAGGCAACCCGGTTTCCAGCCTGAACAGGTCGGCAAGACCAGTTTACACACTTCCAACGCCAGCGTTATACTCAAGTTGAGATGATAAAAATAAGCCCATCAGTGCCCATAATGCCAGATTCCCTCCCTACAGGGATCTGGCATATTCTTTCAGAAAAGCGCTAAACACCTTCCCGATTTTCGGGTGTCGCACCCCATACTCCATATTCGCCGCCATATAACCCAGCTTGGAGCCACAATCATGGCTTTTGCCGGTAATATGAAAGGCATTGACCTGGTATTCCCGCATCAGCAGATCAATCGAATCAGTCAGCTGGATTTCATCACCGGCACCCAGCGGGGTCTTGCCCAGCCACTTCCAGATATGCGGACAAAGCACATAACGCCCGACCACTGCCAGCGCAGAAGGAGCCACATCGGTTGCCGGCTTCTCAATGATGGCACTCATGGGCACAGACTCTCCCGCCTCCAGCACATGCCCATTGATGTCCACAATCCCATAGGAAGATACCTTCTCACGCGGTACCGGCTCGACCATGATCTGGCTGATACCGGTTTCATCATAAATATCCAGCATGTGGGCCAGGTTGTCGTTTTGCAGATTGGACGCCTTGTCATCAATCAACACATCCGGCAGTAATATGGCCACAGGCTCATCACCGACCACCGGATGGCTGCATTTGATGGCATGCCCCAACCCTTTGGCCTCCCCCTGGCGCACATGCATAATGGTGACATCGGCGGGGCAGATGGAACGGACTTCTTCCAGCAGCTGGCGCTTGACCCGTTTTTCCAGCATGGTCTCCAGCTCAAAACTGGTGTCAAAATGGTTCTCGATCGAGTTTTTACTGTTGTGAGTGACCAGCACGATTTCCTTGAGCCCGGCCTGCACACATTCCGTCACGATATACTGGATCAGGGGTTTGTCGACAATGGGCAGCATTTCCTTGGGGATGGCCTTGGTCGCCGGTAACATCCGGGTTCCCAGCCCGGCAACCGGAATCACGGCTTTGCGAATTTTATGCCTGCTGCGTGTCAACATGATACTTCGTCCTTTAATCCTGTTCCGATTTGTGATGGCTGCGATTGTACCGGCTTATCGTGCCAGCCCCTAAAAAATTATCAACAAAAGTTTAAGCATTCCCTGCCCCGCTTTCATGCCTTCCCGCTTAACGGCAAAGTACTGCCGTATCAGCCTGACAAAGACTAAGCAATATTGCCGGCGCCAATTCAATTTCCAGTCCGCGCCGCCCGCCACTGACAAAAACGGTATCAAATGCCAGCGCCGACACATCCAGCACCGTGGGCAGCTGCTTTTTCTGCCCGATCGGACTGATACCGCCCAGCACATAACCAGTGATTTTTTCCGCCAACCGGCCATCGGCCATCTCGGCCTTTCCTGCACCCAGCACGCTGGCGATGGCTTTCATATCCAGCCGGCACCGTACCGGAATAATGCCCACCGCCAGTCGGCGCGAACGGCCATCCAGCATGACCAGCAGGGTCTTGAACACCTGTTCCGGCGCCAGACCCAGTGCCGTGACCGCCTCCAGTCCATAAGCCGTATTGGCGGGATCATGCCGGTATTCATGGACCTGAAAAGCCGCTCCGGCCTTGTACATGGCACTGATTGCAGGGGTCATGCCGGTTTCCTGATCATTAACAGGGGCTCAGTATGCCGAATAACCGGAATAAAGGGCAAATTCACGGGCTCAGAAACCGGCCCCCGGCGTAGAAAAACCAAACAGTCCGGCGTACTGGCGCAGGGCATAACGGTCGGTCATGCCGGCGATATAATCAGCAATGGCACGCGCCTTGCCTGCCTCACCGTCATGCGCCACATGCTCTGCAATCCGCTGCTGGTATTTGGGCGGCAGAAGCCGACTGTCCCCCATGTAAACCTCAAACAGTCCCCGGACCACTTTCTGCGCCCGCCAGGACATACGATAAACCTGTGGATGCTGATACAGATTGGCCATCAGAAAACGCTTGAGCCCGTTTTTGCGCACCAGCAGCTCCGGGCTGTAACGCATCAGCGTCACACCATGGGCACGCACCGCCTCCGGATCAGTAACACCGGCAGCGCCCAGTGCAGCCTGACTGCTCTGAATCAGGTCCGTTACCATCAGGCTGATCAGGCGCCGCAGGATTTCATGCACCAGCCGGCCACCGATCAGCTGTGGATACCGTCCGGTCACTTCACGCCAGACCGACGCGAACAGCGGCACTTCACACAGCTGCTCAAGCGTGATCAGTCCGGAGCGCAGACCATCATCAATATCATGATTGTTATAAGCGATTTCATCCGCAATATTGGTCAGCTGCGCCTCCAGAGAAGGCTGGGTTCTATCCAGAAAGCGCTGCCCTACCGCCCCCAGCACCCGGGCATGCGGCAGTGAACAGTGTTTGAGGATGCCTTCACGGGTTTCAAAACACAGGTTCAATCCCGGAAAATCGGCATAAACCTCCTCCAGCACATCCACCACGCGCAGGGACTGCAGATTATGCTCAAACCCGCCGAAAGACTGCATGCAGGCATTCAGGGCATCCTGACCGGCATGGCCGAACGGGGTATGCCCCAGATCATGCGCCAGGGCAATGGCCTCGGTCAGGTCCTCATCCAGCCCCATGACGCGGGCCACACTGCGGGCGATCTGCGCCACCTCCAACGAATGCGTCAGGCGGGTGCGGTAAAGGTCACCCTCATGATTGACGAAAACCTGGGTCTTGTACTCCAGACGGCGAAAGGCTCTGGAATGAATGATGCGGTCACGGTCACGCTGGAATTCGGAACGGTAACACGGTGCAGGCTCGGAGTACTGCCGGCCCCGGCTGCGGGCCGGTGTGGCCGCATAAGGTGCGGCCATTACAGGGTCCGCGTCAGTACCCGCTGCAGGGCCACCGGGTCAAACTCACTGGTGACAGTGCCCTGCCCCAGCCCGGTCAGCAGAATCAGGCGCAGGGTACCATCCAGCACCTTCTTGTCCACCGCCATGTAGCGCGAGAAATCCGCCGCCGTCATCTCAGTCGGTGGTGTAACCGGCAGATGTGCCCGTGCCAGCAGATGCCGGACAAATCCGACCTCATCCGGTGCAAGCCAGCCCATGAGCCCGGAAAGCTCTGCCGCCATGACGGTACCTGTTGCAACCGCCTCCCCGTGCAGCCAGTTGCCGTAGCCCATGGCAGCCTCAATTGCATGCCCGAAAGTATGCCCCAGGTTCAGCATGGCACGCTGACCGGTCTCAAACTCGTCAGCAGCCACCACCTCGGCCTTGTGCTCACAGGAGCGCAGGATGGCATGGGTCAGCGCCTGCGGGTCACGTGCCAGCAGGGCATCCATATGGGCATCCAGCCAGTCCAGGAATCCCCGGTCCCGGATCAACCCGTACTTGATCACCTCGGCCAACCCGGCACTCAGCTCACGGTCGGCCAGCGTCTGCAGGGTATCGGTATCAATCAGCACGCACCGGGGCTGATGAAAAGCACCGATCATGTTCTTGCCCAGGGCATGGTTGACACCGGTCTTGCCCCCGACGGAAGAATCCACCATGGCCAGCAATGTGGTTGGCACCTGGATGAAATCAATGCCACGCTGAAAGCAGGCAGCCGCAAAACCGGTGATATCACCGATCACCCCCCCACCCAATGCAATCAGGGTGGTGCGCCGGTCAGCGTGTTGCTCCAGCAGGTGGGTGAAAATACGGTCCGCCGTTTCCAGCGTCTTCCAGCTCTCGCCATCCGGCAGAATAAGCGTACTGGTTTTAAGCCCTGCCGTCAGGCGCTGCAGCGGCTCCAGATAGAAAGGTGCAATGGTTTCATTGGAAACAATCACGCCGCTGCGCCCCCGTATCTGCCGGGTCAGCAGTCCGGCATCCCCTGACAGCAGGCCCTGGCCGATGTGAATCGGATAACTGCGTTCACCAAGGTCAAGATTGAGCGTTTTCATGGGTCAAGGGTGCCTGTAGTTGGGTTAGCTTGTGAGACAGGGTACGCACCAGCTGCGCCACCCGCTGTTTTCCGGTCGGCAGAATAATATCCGCCACTTCAGCGTACCAGGCCTCGCGTTTCTGCAGCAATTGCTGCAGGGTGGCCAGCGGGTTGTCGGTCTGCATCAGCGGGCGGTTACGATCATGTCCGATACGGGCATAGAGCTGCTCGGCACTGGCTTTCAGGTAAATGACCGTACCACCGGCCTTGAGGCTGCTACGGTTGTCAGCCCGCAGCACACTGCCCCCCCCCGTCGCCAGAACAATGCCCTTGCGGGAACAGAGCTCGCGAATCACCTGAGCCTCACGCTCACGGAACCCTTCTTCACCCTCAATCTCGAAAATGGTCGGAATGTTGACCCCGGTCCGCTGTTCGATAACCTTGTCTGAATCATAGAAATCAAGCCGGTAATGCCGGGCCAGCTGCCTGCCGACTGTTGATTTTCCCGCGCCCATGAGGCCAACCAGAATGATGTTCGCTTGCATTCAGGCTTTATGCCAGCAGTGGGCGCGGGAATCAAGGGCTATCTGTCCGGCACTTACAGCCCTGCCGTTTTGCTGTCCACAATCGTGGGGGTGACGAAAATCAACAACTCACGCTTGCTTTCGCTCTTGTTGGTTTTCTGGAACAGCTTCCCGACCACCGGCAGATCCCCCAGTACCGGCACCTTGGTGACACCATCAATGCGATTCTCTTCATGCACGCCACCCAGCACAATGGTCTGACCATTCTCAACCAATACCTTGGTCTGAATTTCACGCGTATCAATACTCGGTACATTCGCATATATCTGACCCACGGTATCCTGATTCACCCGCAGATCCATGGAAATGTGCTCATCCGGCGTGATCTGTGGCGTGACCTCCAGACTCAGTACGGCTTTCTTGAAAGCCACATTAGTGGCTCCACTGGAAGAGGCCTGCTGATAGGGGACTTCCACACCCTGCTCGATCAGCGCTTTGGTCTGGTTCGAGGTGATGACCCGCGGTGTCGCCACAATCTCACCCTTGCTTTCAGCCTGCAGGGCCGACAGCTCCAGATCCAGCATGAAGTCGGAAGACAGGATCGAGAACCCGAAACTGCCGGCAGCTCCTGTCACCGGCAGGTTTACACTCAGGCGGTTATCCAGGCTCGGCATGCTGATGGTCTGGGCCGTGGACGATGTCGTAGAAGCGGTTGCCGAATTAAAATACCCGCTTGTACCACCGATATTACCGGTGGCAATACCGGCAGAATCCCGGTTGCTCCACTTCGGCGTCACACCAAACTTTGCCCCCAGCTCCTTGCCGAATTCATCATTGGCAATCACGATGCGGGACTCGATCAGCACCTGCTGCACCGGCACATCCAGCACCTTGATCAGGTCACGAATCTCGGCCACCTGTTCGGCAGTATCCTGTACCAGCAACGTATTGGTACGGTCGTCAAAGGACACGTTGCCACGCTTGGACAGCAGGGAGTGGCCGGTTTCGTCAGCAGCGGTTGACGAGCGGGTCTTGATCAGCTGGGCCAGATCAGCGGCCTTGGCAAAATTGATCGGAATATACTCGGTGATCAGCGGCTCCAGCTCTTCCTTCTGCTTGGCCAGCTCCAGTGCCTTGGCATCCTTGGCCTCCAGCTCGGCCTGCGGTGCAACCCAGATCACGTTACCATTGGCCCGCATGCCCAGATTCTTGGACTGCAGCACGATATCCAGCGCCTGATCCCAGGGGACATCCTTGAGGCGCACGGTAATGTTGCCATTCACGGAATCGCTGACAACAATGTTCTTGTCAGTGAAGTCAGCCAGCAGCTGCAACACCGCCCGCACTTCGATATCCTGGAAATTCAGGGAAAGCTTTTCACCATTGAAAACCTTTTTCTCCTCTTCACCCGGACGCCGCTTCTCCGGCTTTTTCCGGGCTTCGTCAACCAGAACCGTCAGGATATTGCGATTCCTTTCCGTCCGGTAAGTGAAATCCCTGCTGGCATTGATGACGATACGCCCGTTGCCGCTGCGCTGGGAAATCTGGATGCCGGACACGGGAGTGGCGAAATCCGTAACATCCAGACGCTTCTGCCACTGGCCCGGTACATCCACGCCCTGAAGCACCAGATTCAGTACATTGGAACGTTTCTCATCGGAAACCTGTACATTGGCGTTTGGCAGCGTGATGATGATACGCCCCCCGCCATTGGCCTCACGCCGGAAATCCACCGAGCGCAGGGCATTGACAGACTGTTGCTGCCCCAACTGGCGCTGTACCGGCTGCTGCCTGGCTGGTGCCGAAGCAGCATAAGGTGCCGGACGCGGCTGAACCGGTCGGGTTACCGCCATTGGCGGCGGGACTTCGGGCAGCACCGGTGCCGGGCGCGCATTCACCTGAGGCGGTCTGGGGACAGGCTTGGGAGTGACGACCGGAGCCGGCCTGTTGGCCACTGTCGGTGGTACGGGCCGGGTCGCAGGATTGACCTGACCTGGCTTTTGGTACCACAGATAACTGTCGTCTATCCTGCCATTGCGGGCGACACCCGGCTGGGCATTCCGAACCTGTGGAGCCGGCTGGGAAGCACCGCCTTGAGCGGGTGCATCAAACAGCAGGATCAGGTCACTGCCCTGAACCTCTGCGCTGTAATTCACCAGTTTATCCATGTCAATGACCAGACGGGTCTGCCCTTTGTTTCCGGCGGCCTTGACCGATTTGATCACACCACTGTGGGTCGCATTGGTGCGTGCGGCGGGAGCCACCTCAATACCGGGGAAATCAAACACCAGCCGGGCCGGATTGTTAAGGACGAAGCCCTTGGGAATCTGGATCGGGGTATTGAAACTCAGGTGCACTTCGGTTTTGCCCGTGTTTGCTGCATTGATGCTGATATTTTCCAGCTGCCTGGGAGCAGCCAATACCTGAATTGCCCAGCTCATAATCACCAGAGAACAAACGGTCTGCTTTATTATTTTCATTGTTGTCAACCTTATCAACGCGGTTTCCGGATTAATTATCGGGACTGGAAATCACCAGTTCGTTTTCACGCTCTGTATAGCCACCGAAGCCGTTCTCAACCACTTCAGCCAGTTTGATTCTGGTGTCCTTGATTTCAGAAATCCTGCCATGATTCTTGCCCATGTAATTCCCTTTCCGGACCCGATGCACAGCCCCGCTGGGTATGCGTATCAAAGCCCACAGCTGCCCCTCCTTGTACACGGTTCCCACCATGCGCAGGCTGTCCAGGGTAAAGGACTCCATGAACTCGGGGACCCGGTTTTTGTCGAGCAGCACACTACCCTTGGGTTCCTCTGTCTTCGCATCCTCAATCACGGTGATATTGAACGGATCCCGGTCATGCCCTGGATAAATGAACCTGACATAGGGCTTGATGACCGGGATCGGCTCAATGGCCCTGGGCGGGCGGGCCTTGACCTCGTCGACATAACCCACGAGATCAGACATATCCTGGTTACATCCGGAGACCAGTGCAGTCAGAAACAAAAGGACAGCCCGCTGTCCATTTCCACCCCAGTATTTCGAATTTTTCATGCCCTTCAGCCTGCTCATGTTGCTCATGACTTACCTGCCAGCTGACCACTGAAATCACTACCTTCCAGATAGCGATAAGTCTTGATCAATGCCTCCATGCGCAAACGTCGACCACGCGCTACGGCAGCAGCCGGCGCTACCGACAGCTTGCCTTTGCCCTTGTCCTTGTCGTCCTCGGGGGTCAGACCGATATTGTGAATGGTCACGATCCGGGGCAGGCCGGAAATGTCACTGACAAAAGTGGCCAGCTCCTTGTAGGTTCCCATGGCGATCAGTTTGATGGGTTTTTCGGCATAAAACTCTTTGACCTCTTCCTTCAAAGGCTCAAACAGTTCAATTTCCAACCCGTTGGAAACCCCCTTTTCCGAGATGTCCAGAATCAGTGCCGGGATTTCCGTATCACTGGGCAGCTGTTGCACCAGAGTGCCGAAAGTATGCTGCATTTCCTCCAGCTGTGCCTCATAGACCTTGAGCTGGCTGGCCCGACGCTGCTTGGTTTCAAAGGTACCGCGCAACTCCTGCTCCCGGCTTTCATAACCGGCCAGCTGTTCAATACTGCCGGCAATGACCAGCTTGTACCCCATGAACAGGATAAAGCCCATCAGCACCAGCAACACCAGTATCTTGATCGGCCAGGAGACACTGGCCGGATCGTCCGCCAGATTGTTAACTTCCTGAAGATTCATTACCACCCTCCTGCGCCTGTTTCAACAACTGATTGACATCCAGCTTGAAGTCCCGAAGCGGTGTTGCACGTCCATCTTCACGTGCCACCGAAATGATGTTCAGGTTGGACGAACTCAGCCAGGAAGAGCCGTCAAGGCGGTTCATGTAACTGGAAACCCGGGCATTCGACTCGGCCTTGCCCTCCACATGCACAACGGTGCCACTTTGTTTCAGCTGATTCAGGTACATGCCATCCGGCATGGCCGTTGCCATCTCATCAAACAGATGCACAATGGCCGGGCGGGTACTCTGCAGGTTCTCGATCACCTCCATGCGCCCCAGCAGGGCCTGCTTGGTGGCATCCAGCTTTTTGATCTGCTCAATCTGCCGGTCCAGCTGGCTGATTTCATTCTCCAGATAACGGTTCCGTTCCTGCTGATAAGACATCGCGGAATTCATGTACAGATTACCCAGAAAAACCAGTCCTGCAGCCAGCAGGGCCGACAACCCCAGCAGGGCAAAAAACTGTTTCTTTTTCTGCTCGCGCTCTTTATCACGCCATGGCAGCAAATTCAAACCGGCCATCAGCCCACTCCTCTTAATGACAACCCTGCGGCAATCAGCAGCGCCTGCATGTCACCGGTGAACCTGACCGGTGAAACCCGTGCCCCCAGCGCCACCTGGGCAAAGGGATTGACGACCTTGACCGGTGTGCCGATCACGGACTGGATCTGCTCGTCAATCCCGGGAATGCGGGCACAGCCACCGGAGATCAGTATCTGGCTGACACTTTCACGCTGACTGGATGCATAGTAAAACTGCAGGAAACGGTGCAACTGGCGCACCATGTTATCCTTGAACGGGTCCAGCACCTCTGAAATATAGTTTTCCGGCAGATTGCCCTCTTTCTTCGCCAATCCGGCCTCCTGCCAGGTCAGGCCATAACGGTGCATGATCTGTTCGGTGAGCTGGCGTCCACCGAACGACTGTTCACGTGAAAACGTCAAGCGTCCCTGCTCAAACACCGTGATACTGGTCATGGTGGCACCAAAGTCAATCACCGCCACCGATTCGTACTGCTCCAGCTCGTTGGTGAGTTTGCGCAACACATTTTCCAGTGCATGGGTTTCGGTATCCACCACATCCACGGTCAGCCCCGCCATCTCGGCAGCTGCCACCCTGACCTCGACATTCTCCGAGCGGGTACCGGCCAGCAGAATATCCAGCATGTCCGGATTATGCATCGATGGCCCCAACACCTCAAAATCATAACTGACTTCATCCATGGGATACGGAATATGCTGATCCGCCTCCATGGCCATCTGGGCCTCGATCTCCGCAGGTGGAACCGAGGCTGAGAGCGTGATGATCTTGTTGATGGCCATGGACGTCGGAACCGCCAGGGCACAATGCTTGAGGCGGGTGCGGCTTTCGCGCATCACCTTGCGGATGGCATCACCGATCGGCTCTGGCTCAATAATGTCCTTCTCGTTGGAAACACCCTCGGGCAAGGGAGCCACCGCATAGCTTTCAATGCAGTATTCACGGCCTTTGCGCCCCATTTCAACCAGCTTGACCGCAGAAGAACTGATGTCCAGTCCAAGCAAATTTGATTTTCGATTCAGGAATGAAAACACGGGCACTCACACTTGGTTATTGTTATATATTGTTCGTGGCTGCCACCCAAATGGTGGTAGCGCTCCATTCAAAAATAGTCTAACCTGCCTGTTCCAGTGACGCGTTGGTTTCAGATAAACGGGGATAGATTGAGCACCCGGAAAGTACAGGAACCGCTCATCCTCTTGTCTGGCAAACTTGCACGCAATTTGTGCAGAATAAACATCAGAAAAACAAATACAGGCTTGGTTTGTCATCATGTGGTTCTTCAGCAAATTTTTGCCCGCCCTGTTCAGCACACTGCTGACTGCAGTGTTTCTGGGCTGTACCGGTCTCACCCTGGTTTACCTGCATTTTGCCCCCGAGTTACCCGATAACAAGGCCCTGCATCAGGTGGAGCTCCAGGTCCCGTTGCGGATCTACTCACGTGAAGAAAAACTGCTGGCGGAATTCGGGGTCCAACGCCGGCGTCCAGTTGACTTCGACGCGATTCCGGCCCGCCTGCGCGAAGCCTTCATCGCGATTGAGGATGCCCGCTACTATGACCACCCTGGCATTGATTTCCGGGGGGTGCTACGGGCCCTGTACAGCGTTGTCAGTACCGGCCAGTCATCTCAGGGCGCCAGTACCATCACCATGCAGCTGGCCCGTAACATCTTTCTGAGCCGGGAAAAAACCCTGGAGCGCAAGCTCAAGGAAACCCTGCTGGCCATCCGGCTGGAACAGACGCTGCGCAAAGACGAAATTCTGGAGCTTTACCTGAACAAAATTTACCTGGGCAACAATGCCTACGGCGTGGCGGCGGCAGCTGAAACCTACTACGGGAAGGAAAACCTGCAGGATCTGACCCTGGCCCAGATGGCCATGATTGCCGGACTGCCGAAAGCACCCTCACGTTACAATCCGATTGCCAACCCCAAACGGGCCATGATCCGGCGTGACTACATCCTCAAACGCATGCTGGACCTGGGCTACATTGATGAAGGCATGTACCGGAGCGCAGTCACTGAGCCCAACACCGCCCGGATCTACAAACCACAGATCGAAACCGATGCGCCCTACTTTGCTGAAATGGTGCGTTCAACCATCGTGGAAAAGTACCAGGACAAAGCCTATACCCAGGGCCTGCACGTATTCACCACCCTGGACTCCGGACAACAGCAGTACACCACGGAAGCACTGCGCAAAACCCTGCTGGATTATGACCGCCGCCATGGTTATCGGGGAGCGGAAGACCATATCCAGCTGGATGGCCTGTCCGGGCGGGAAGAATGGCTGGACAAACTCTCCAGCTACCCGGAGCTTGGTGGTCTGCTGCCGGCGCTGGTGATTGCCAGCAACACCAGACAGGCTGAACTGCTGTTGCAGAACGAAACCACCATCACCCTGGACCTGGAAGCCGTACGCTGGGCCCGTCCCTATGTCGATGTGGATCACCGCAAAGCCGAACCGAACAAAGTTTCGGAGGTACTGAGCCCCGGTGATATCGTGCGGGTACAGCACTTTCCCCGCCCGCAACCGACCAGTACCAACAGCAAACCCGCAGCATCCGGCCCGGAATGGCAGCTGGCCCAGCTGCCTGCCGTTGCCGGTGCCATGGTCCTGATGGACCCTTACGACGGTGCGGTGCGCGCTATCAGTGGCGGTTTTGACTTCCGGCTGTCCAAATTCAACCGCGCCACCATGGCCATGCGCCAGCCCGGCTCCAGTTTCAAGCCCTTCGTCTACTCAGCAGCCCTGTCCCGGGGCATGACGCCCACCAGCATCGTCAATGATGCCCCGATCACCATTCCAGGTACCAACTGGAAGCCACAGAACTTCGGTGGAAAATACATCGGTCCGACCACCCTGAGCGAAGCGCTGGCCAAATCCCGCAACCTGGTCTCCATCCGCCTGCTGCGCTCCACCGGCATTGATTACACCATCGACTATGCCACCCGCTTCGGATTCGAGCAGCAGCACCTGCCACGCAACCTGACACTGGCACTGGGTACCGGCCTGACCAATCCACTGCAGATGGCTACAGCCTACTCCAGCTTTGCCAATGGTGGTTTCAAGATCAATGCCTACTTCATCAACCGTATCGAGGACAATGACGGCAAGGTACTGTTCGACGCCATCCGGGAAAATCCGCGTGCCTGCGGTGACAATCGTGAGAGCTGCCCTGCGGTACGGCCTGAACCGAAACAGCCTGAGCACAGGGACATGGACACAGCCGGAACAGCCGGGGCTGGTGATGAAGCTGAAACCGTTACAGCAGCCCCCCCAACCCCCGTGGCCCCCAGAATCATGCTGCCACGCACCCAGCGCCAGATTGTCGGCATGATGGAAGGCGTCACGGAAATCGGTACTGCGGCCAAAGTACGCCGGACCCTGAAACGCAAAGACCTGGCGGGAAAGACCGGAACCACCAACGACCAGAAAGATGCTTGGTTTTGTGGTTTTACCCCCGACTATGTTGCAGTCGCCTGGTCCGGTTTTGATAACATGTCGGAACTGGGTGAAGGCGAAACCTCCACCCGTGTCGCCGTACCCATGTGGATCGAACTGATGAAGAATGTCCTGAAAGCACAGCCGGAACGCCAATGGCCATTTGCACCAGACCTGAAGCAGGCTGGACGGGTACCGCAAAAGTCTGATCCGGATCTGGGTGGCACGACAGACGCAAAGCCGGAATCTCCTGACATGGCGGCTGTTGACCCCGCACCGGAACAGAGCCGGTATTTCGAGTACAAAAGTGTCCGGGCTGAAAGCCGGGGTGCGGAGCCGGTCTCCCTGCCGGCGACGGCAGCCACCCAGCGCTATCGCAGTGCCGCACCGGTACCCCGCCCGCCCAGCCACCCGACCATCGAACAGGTGGAAATTCCGGAGCAGATATTCTGATGATACCTGAAAAAAACCTGCGCGAACTGATTGCCGATGAAGCCGCCCGTCTCATTTATGAAGAGGGCTACCGGGACTACCGGCTGGCCAAGCAAAAAGCTTCAGCCCGTCTGGGAGCTGCGGGCCTGGGTAAACATCAGCCCGGTAATGATGAAGTCGAACAGGCGCTGCATGATTACATTCGCCTGCTGGACCCGGAGCCACAGGCAGCCCGGCTGGCACAGCACCGGGCAGTAGCGCTGGATGCCATGGAATTCCTGCAGGACTTCCGCCCCATGCTCACGGGCGCAGCCCTGGAAGGCACCACAGGCCCCCACTCGGCAGTCACCCTGCTGCTGACCGCCAATCGTGCCGAAGACGTGATTTTCCTGCTGCAGGACCATAATATCCCGTTCCAGATTCATGAGCGCAAACTGCGGTTTGGCAAAAAGCTGGAATACTACCCGCTGCTGCGCCTGTATGCGGATGAAGTCGAGGTGGAACTGCTGATACTGCCGGATGAGGATCGCAGTGCCGGCGCACCGCTCAGTGCCATTACCGGACGCAGCACCCGCCGTGCCGACCGCAAAAAACTGCTGGAGCTGGTACGGGAACAGCAAAAGCAACTGACAGATGAATAAAAAATATCAGGAAAATACCAGCGCCGGAACAGGTGTCCGTACTCCATCAGGAGCGTTGCTGCCCGAACTCATGCACCGCATCCACCAGAACCCGTACATGCTCCGGGTTGATGTGCTGATGAATGCCATGACCAAGGTTGAAGATATGCCCGGTGGATTGACCAAAATCACCGAGAATGCGCCTGACCTCTGCCCGGATGGCTTCCGGTGAGGCATACAGCACCGAAGGGTCCATATTGCCCTGCAATGCCACCCGTGTACCGACCCGCTCACGGGCGGTACCGATATTGACGGTCCAGTCCAGCCCCAAGGCATCACAACCGGTATCTGCCATGGCTTCCAGCCACTGCCCGCCCCCCTTGGTAAACAGGATGACCGGCGTGTATCGGCCTTGCTGCTCCTGCCTGATCCCCGCGACAATACGCTGCATGTAGGCTAGGGAAAATTCACGGTAAGCCTCGGGGGTCAGGGTTCCACCCCAGGTGTCAAACACCATAACGGCCTGTGCACCTGCAGCAATCTGGGCATTCAGGTACAGAGTAACCGTCTGTGCCAGCTTCTCCAGCAACAGGTGCAGGGCTGCCGGCTGACCATAAAGCATACCCTTGACCTGGGCAAACTCCTTGCTGGAACTGCCCTCCACCATGTAGGTGGCCAAGGTCCAGGGGCTGCCGGCAAATCCGATCAGCGGCACCCTCCCGGCCAGCTCCCGACGGATGGTGCGCACGGCATCCATGACATACCCCAGTTCCTGCTCCGGGTCCGGAATACCCAGGGCCTGAATGGCGGCCAGATCACGCAATGGACGTTCAAATCCCGGCCCCTCGCCTTCGGCAAAATACAGACCCAGCCCCATGGCATCCGGAATGGTCAGGATGTCAGAAAACAGGATGGCTGCATCCAGCTCAAAACGTTCCAGCGGCTGCAGGGTGACTTCACAGGCCAACTCCGGATTCTTGCAAAGATCAAGAAAACTGCCGGCCCGCTGACGGGTGGCACGGTATTCGGGCAGGTAACGTCCGGCCTGACGCATGATCCACACCGGTGTGGTATCGACTGGCTGCCGGCGCAACGCGCGCAGAAAACGGTCATTTTGAAGGGGCGGGAATACGGATTCAGGCATGTCGGCATCGGGGTATGGCAAATGGGTAGATCGGCAGGGTCGGCTTCAACCACCCAGCCGGGCTTTGACCTGTGCACTGAGCTGCCCGACATCGGCACGGCCCTGGACCTGAGGCTTGAGGATGGCCATGACCTTGCCCATGTCACGCACAGAGGCGGCACCGGATTCGGTCAGTGCAGCCGCAATCAGGGCATCCACTTCATCGGTAGACAGGGGGGCAGGCATGTAGTTTTGAACCACTTCAATCTCAAACTGCTCCTGCGCCACCAGCTCGGCACGGGCAGCGGCTTCATACTGACGGATGGACTCCCTGCGTTGCTTGATCATCCTGTCAAGTGCTGCCAGTACAGCCGTATCATCCAGTTCGATACGCTGGTCTATCTCCTGCTGCTTGATGGCCGCCAGCATCAGACGAATGACGGCCAAGCGTGCTTTGTCACCAGCCCGCATGGCAGTTTTCATGTCTTCAGTGATCTGCTGTTTGAGGGGCATGGATACGTGATCAGTACATCCTGACCCGACGGTTCAGGTCACGAGAGATGCGCTTCAGGTTACGCTTGACTGCGGCGGCACGCTTGCGTTTGCGTACGGAAGTCGGCTTTTCATAAAATTCACGCGCACGGACTTCAGCCACCACGCCGGCCTTTTCGCAGGTACGCTTGAAACGGCGCACGGCAATCTCGAACGGCTCGGACTCTTTGACTCTGATGCTAGGCATAATTCTCCTGTTACTGATCTCATCTGTCTGAAAATGAAACATATCGGCCTTGATCTGCGGCCATTTAATGTAAGAGGACGGCATTATACCGACGTGGCAGTCAAATGCAAAAAAAGCAGGTAAATTGGCACAGTGAAAAACCCGGGCGGGCTTACTCAATGAACTCACCATAAAGCACCAGGGAATGATCGCGGATGCGGAAACCGTGCTGGCGTGCGATTTCCTGCTGACGCTGCTCAATGACTTCGTCATAAAACTCGACCACCCGCCCGGTCTTGATGCAGACCATGTGATCATGGTGGTCATCACCAGCCAGCTCAAATACGGCCTGCCCACCCTCGAAGTGATGCCGGTTCACCAGACCGGCAGCTTCAAACTGGGTCAGTACCCGGTAAACAGTCGCCAGACCGATTTCGTCCCCATTGGCCAGCAGGGCCTTGTAGATATCTTCAGCACTCAGGTGGCGGTCCGACACACTGCCCAGCAGTTCAAGAATTTTCACCCGCGGCTGCGTCACCTTGAGTCCGGCCAGCTTGATATCTTTTTCTTCCATCGTGTCATCTCCGGTATGATTGATCTATCGGCAACCGCAATGGCCTCTCTTTGTATCGCTTGTCCTGCTCAACGTGTCATCTCTGCTGTGATTGGTCTATCATGGCAACCGCTTTCAACCATTATAGATAATACCCGACCATGATCATACGATTCATTTCAGCATCAGTCCTCACCCTGCTCCTGCTGTCCGGGTGCAGCATTTACCGCATGGACATCCAGCAAGGCAACTACATTACCGAAGCCGAGCTGTCCCAGTTGCGGGTCGGCATGTCACGGGGTCAGGTGCAGGAGCTGCTGGGAACACCGTTGCTGGCAGACGACTTCCGTCAGAACCGCTGGGATTATGTTTTTTACCTCAAACAGGGCGGCAATATCAGCAAACGCAGCGGTGTGACCGTATTTTTCGACCAGAATGGCGTGGTCAACGATGTCCGTCGTGACCAGAGCAGCACCCCCCGCTGATCCGGACCGGCCTCGGTTTCAAGCCGGCTCATGCAACCACTCAACCAGATAATAGATGAACTGCCCTTCAGATGATTTTGAAGGGCCGACCACCAGCGCCGGAAAACGTTTGTCGTCTTCCCGGCAGGCAGCCAGTGCCGCCTCGCGACTCTCCACCACAGTAACACAGCCTGCGGCAAAGCGCCGGCGACCATGCCGGAACTGTGGCTGGTAAACCAAGGCAAAACAGGCCCCGGACGGACCGGCATCCGGCTCGGGTGGCACCATGCCCTCAAGCATCACCCGTCCCCTTTTTTCATGCGCCGGCCTTCGGCAGCCCGCTGCTTGCGCACCGCCTTGGGATCGGCAATCAGTGGACGGTAGATTTCAATCCGGTCACGGGCACGCAGCACCGTATCCAGCGCCTCCTGCTTGCCGAAAATACCGGCCTCCAGCGCCTCCAGTTCAAGCTCGGGGTAACGCTCCAGTACACCACTGGCCAGAATCCCATCCCGCAGACGGCTTCCCGCCGCCAGTTCAAACACATACAGAATCTGTTCATGCGGCAACGGATAAATCAACTCGACCCGGATTTTCTCTCCGACTTCAGCCTTTTCCATACAACTCCCGGGCACGCTGTACAAACGAATCCACCAACGTGTTGGCAACCTGATTAAAAACCGGACCCACTGCGACACTCACCAGTCTGCTGGAAAATTCATAATCCAGCTCCAGCGACACCTTGCAGGCCCCGGCTTTCAGCTCATCAAAGCGCCAGAACCCGTGCAGATGCCGGAACGGCCCGTCCACCAGACTCATTTCAATCAGCCGGTTGGGCTCCATGCGGTTCAGGGTGGTAAAACGCTTGTTCAGTGCTCCCCTGGCAATTTCAATGCTGGCCTTGACCTCATCCGGCTCACGGCTGATTTCGGTACTGCTGCGACACCAGGGCAGAAAACAGGGGTAGTCACGAATTCTGTCCACCAGCGCGAACATCTGCTCGGCTGAAAACGGAACCAGTGCACTGCGATTGATATGGGCCATCCCATCTCCTTGATGTGCTAACAGGCCGGCACGGACAACACACCCGCCGTGAACAGGACATGCTTTCCCATTCACCCGTGAACGCGCTATTATCGTGCGGTTTCGCTACTATAGTAATGCAAATGGCCAAGCAAAAGAAAAAAACACCCCCGGGAAGCAGGACCATCGCCCTGAACAAGACGGCACGCTTCAACTATTTCATTGAGGACACCTTAGAGGCCGGTCTGGCCCTGCAAGGGTGGGAGGTCAAAAGTATCCGTGCCGGGCGCATCAATATCAAGGACAGCTTCGTCATGCTGGAAAAGGGCGAGGCATGGCTTTACAACGCCCTGATCACACCGCTGCTGTCGGCCTCCAGCCATGTCGTGCCGGAATCCACCCGCAAACGCAAACTGCTGCTGCACGCACACGAGATTTCACGTCTGCAGGGAGCAACCGAGCGTAAGGGGTATACCGTGGTTTCTACCGCCATGTACTGGAAAACCAACAAGATCAAACTGGAAATCGGCCTCGGTAAAGGCAAGCAGCTGCACGACAAACGCTCGACCGAAAAGGAACGCGACTGGAACCGGGAAAAATCCCGCGTGCTGAAGAAATCCTGATGCAACACGCCCTTGAGCAGCTGGCTATCGTCATGGTGCATACCTCACATCCGGGTAATATTGGCTCGGCGGCACGCGCCATGAAAACCATGGGCCTGCATGACCTGCGCCTGGTCTGCCCGACACGCTTCAACTCCCCAGAAACCAGAGCGCTGGCTTCCGGCGCTGATGACATTCTGGAGCAGGCACAACATTTTGATACCCTCCCCGCCGCACTGGCAGACCGCCAGCGGGTAATCGGAACCAGTGCCCGTGCAGAACGCAGCCTGCGCTGGCCACAGATGAATGCCCGCCAGTGTGGTGAGTTTGTTGTCAGCCAATCACCACCGCAGAAAACTGCCATCGTCTTCGGGCGTGAACGCACCGGCCTGACCAATAAAGAGCTGGAATACTGCCAGTCACTGGTCCACATTCCAATGGCCTTCGATTTCTTCTCGCTTAACATTGCCGCTGCCATCCAGATTGTCTGCTATGAATGCATGATGTCAGCCCGGACACAAATACCGGCAGAAGCCGGCCCGGCTCCCGATACACGGCAGGAGCCAGCAGCCACCACCGAAAATCTGGAAAGCTTTTACCAGCATCTGGAGCAGGCCCTGATTGATGTGCGGTATCTTGATCCTGACAATCCACGCCTGCTGATGCGCCGCCTGCGCCGCCTGTTCGGACGGACGCTACTGAGCCAGAGCGAGATCAATATCCTGCGCGGCATGCTGTCAGCATTCCAGGGCAGAAAATTTACCTCACGCTCGTCGTAAATATGCTTGCACTCAAAAACAGGCTTTAATAGAATGCCATACCTTCGCCGGTATAGCTCAGCTGGTAGAGCAACTGACTTGTAATCAGTAGGTCCTCAGTTCGATTCCGAGTGCCGGCACCATTTTCATTAACCGTAACAGTAACTTACACAAAGGTACGGTTTTGGTTAAGGTTAAACATCCGATGTGAATCTCATCTGTTCTCAAGTTCATCGGATAACAGCCTTGGAGGATTGCTACTCCTCCAAGGCTATCTATTTGTCCCCCGCATGATATTCCAGCGTCCGGTTCGGGTGCAACATTAAAAAAGCTTATGCCTTTCACCCAAAAGCAGGCCGGAGCGGGTCAGCGTCCAGCCTGAAGCTGCCAGCCCGGCTGACTGGCAGGGGGAGAGCCGGTTTTTGTGTTTACCAGCTGAAATTCCAGCCGGCACGGGCCGCCACGGAACCACTGCCCGCATAGCTGGCTCCCAGATCAATCCGCCCGCTTTTGGCAAAAAACGGATTCCCGATCCGCTGCGCATAGGCTACACCCAGCGCGGTCTGGCCGTCGTAATGCCCCAGGGCCACATTCACGCCCTGATCATCACAGTCATCCAGGCTGACACCCGGCATCGCCATGGCAGCCGCAATGCCTTTGGCTGCATATTCCTTGGCACGGGTCAGGGTCGCTGCATCAGCGGCCTGCATCTGCCCGAGATTCACCGCATCGTACGGGCTGACGCCAGCGGCAACATTGCGAATGCCGCCCAACGGGGTGCCAGCGTCATCGGCCTGCAGGGTCACGCCACCATCCGCATCGTACTGGACGCTGTTCTGGCCCAGCGCCAGCGCCTGATCGGCGGCAGTCTGGGCTGTCGTCACCCGGCCATCCAGCCCGAGAATGGCTGCCGCATTCTGCTCCACGCCCGCCTGTGCGGTGGTGGCCAGGTCATGGGCACTGGCCGCTGCCGTCTGGGCTGCCGTGATCAGGCCCTGCTGTTCGGCCATCGCCGTTGCATTCGTCGCAACCGCCTGATCCGTCAGCCACAGCTGCCCACCGTTCACGGCATCCAGACTGCCTTCCGCCACCGAACCGGCAGCCACATTCTGGAGATCAGTCCCCAGCCCGGCGTTGCCGTTCAGTACCACGCCGGTCCCGTCAGCCGTGTACTGAACGCTGTTCTGGCCCAGTGCCAGCGCCTGATCCGCCGTATCCTGTGCTGCCGCTGCAGCATCCACCCCCTGCTGTGCCAGGGCCGTTGCATCCGTGATCACGCCCGTCACATCACCGCCAATCAGTTCGGACATGGCTGCAATGGCGTCCGCATTCTGTTCCACGCCCGCCTGCACCGCCGTCGCCAGTTCATGCGCACTGTCCGCTGCCGTTTGGGCTGCCGTAATCAGCGCCTGTTGCCCGGCAAGCGCCGCCGCATTCGCAGCCACCGCCTGATCCGTCAGCCACAGCTGGCCACCGTTTACGGCATCCAGGCTGTCTTCTGCCACCGCCCCGGCGGTCACATTCACGAGGCCACGGGTCAGACCGGTGGCCGTATCCCCGACCGACACCACATACGCCAGCCCCCCAGTGGTGGCGTTGCTGCCCAGTGCCACGGAGCCGAAGCCATCAGCCACGGCATCGGCCCCCAGCGCCGTGGCATAAACACCGGAGGCGTTGCTGTCAGTGCCGACAGCAACGGAATAAATGCCGGAGGCGGCACTGCCCTCTCCCAGGGCAGTGGCCCCGACATCCGCCGTCGCCCCATCGCCCGCTTCATACGCCAGCGCCAGCCCGCTCAACGTCATTAACGCGAGGCCGGATACCCATACCCGTTGCCCTGTTTTGAAAGATGCCATGATGCTTCAGTCCCCTTTTCGTTGTTCGGAACCTGAATCATCCGGAGACTGCAAAAAAAAAGAAACCGGCCCGGAATCCGGGTCGACTGACGAAAATGGTCACTTTTGAGTCGCCATTAAAATTTTGCTATCCTGACAAAGGCATTTCAAAAAACCTTCAAACCTGCTTCAAACCCTCACGTCCCGCTATAACTGCACGGCTCCCATCACGTCCCGCATCCCGGACATGTCCGCCTGCACATAGCCCAGGGTGGTTTTCAGATCGGCATGCCCCATCACCGCCTGCACCTGCCGAAGCTGGCCGGTTCTGGCGGCTTTGGTCCCGAACGTGTGTCGCAGCCGGTGGGTACTGATGGCAATCCCGGTCTGGTTCTTCAACCGCCGGAAAAACCCGGAAACCTGTGCTTCCGTCATCTGCCGTCCCTTGTAACGGGAATGAAACAGCGTGACATTGAACACCTGATCCTGTAATCCCGGCTCCCGACCCATCACGACTGCTGACCGCTCCTGCAGCGCCCGCAGCATGGCAGCCACGGGTTCAGGCATCGGAATATCCCACGCCCGGCGGGTTTTGCTGGTTTCCGCCCGCAGCCGGACGGATCGGGTTTCAAAATCACAATCCGCCCAGACCAGCCCCACCAGCTGTCGCCGGCGCATGCCGGTGTAATACAGGGTGCGGATGACCTTCACCCAGAACCAGCCGGGATGGCAGCAGTCACTGCCGGCATCGGAGGCCAGGAATGCCAGCACCGTTTTCAAATCCCGGTCACTGACGGTTTTCTGCAGATGACGCTGGACGGGCAGCTCCCGAATGCCCCGTAACGGCTGCCAGTGCCGGCACTCGTCAATTTCGATGGCATAATTCACCAGTGCCCTTAAATGGCGCAGGTAATTATTCCAGGACACCGGCTCCATTCCGTAAATGTTCACGCCACTGCATAA
>JAGRJD010000102.1 GCA_020442915.1 Thiothrix sp.
TTGATCACTCGGGTCTTGACAGTTAGTAATAAGATGGCCAACTCCTCTCGGCCTGTTCGGCCAGTTGGCGTTTCAGACGGGCATTCTCGGTGGCCAGCGTGGCCTCCCGTTCACTCTGGCTGGCTTTGCGGTTGGCCGCAGCACGCCAGTTGTAGCGTTGCGATTCCTGCAAACCCGGTTGTTTGGCTGCTGATGGCTCGCTGGTTTGGGTGGCCAGTTTCAAGGCTTCTGACTTGAACTCCGGGCTGTGATGTCTACGCTTTGTGGTTGTCTTCATGGGTCACCTCGGTTGTGGAGTTTACTCACTTAACCGGGGGGCCGGTTTTACTGGGGCAGATCATTCCAGCCGCTGGACAGTACCGGACGCTTTACCGTACTGACACTGCCGTTTGCGGCTGAGGTGGCGGATGTGCCCTGGTTCGGGCCGCTGTCTGCCGAACTGCTGTCCGGACATAACTTGCTGGTGTACTTGGCCCTGCTGCTGGTACCGCTGAGCTGGTGGGTGCTGTACCGGACCCGTTTCGGGTTGCGCCTGCGGGCGGTGGGTGAGAATCCCAAGGCCGTGGATACTGCCGGGATTTCCGTCGCTGCCCTACGTTATGAGTCTGCCCGGTATCGGGCAGGTGCCGGTGCAGCTGATTGAAGCACTGCCTTATCTGCTGACCCTCATCCTGCTGGCCGGCTTTATCGGCAGGGCCAATCCACCCCGCGCCTCCGGGATCCCGTATGTGAAGGAACGCTGATGGACAGCGGGCAGGTACCGACGGTCCGGGTGCTGCCATTGTTCATCCCCGGTTTTGCAAAAAGCGCTAAGCTGCCTCAAGCAGCCTGAGCTTGACCAACAGTGACAGTGTAACAGTGATTTCAATATGACCATGAGTCCATGAGTCAGCGGCTCAATCGTTAAATCTGCTCCCTGCGGTCGTCTGATGATCGCAGACTCACACCGGTGTCATTACCGGGGGGCCGGCAATAAACTTGAAAAGCCCTTTTTGATCAACTGTTCAAGCCATTCAGGTTGCATTTGAGCAGGGTGTATTGATTGATGAAGGTGAATAATAATGCGTCATTGCAGTGACCGATGCCCGTTATTCGGGGGGATTTTTGCCGCGTGGCTGGTGACACTGCGCCGGTTGTTATGGCCATGTTTGCTGTTGTTGTTTTTGCCAACTGCCCAGGCAGCTGATTTTACTCCCTCCCTGCCAACCGACACCTGCAAGGTCAATGCCTATGGCTGGCTGCACACCTATACACCGCCGGCGTCCGCTCCAGCAGGTGAAACACCACCTTACAACCTGTATAACGGCGGCTGGAGTTATGATACGGCGCTGGGTTACCCAACTCGCCCCAGTACCGATACGCCTGTGACAAACACAACACTGAATGCCGGACAAAAGGTGACCGAACTGGATAATACCAGCACCTCAGGAACCACCCCAGGTACCGGAGAGGAGTGGTTGCTGGTATCCCGCCTCGAAGGCACACCCAATACCGATGCCACCCTCGATTCGGTGATGTTGAGTGACGACGGTAACCAGGAACACAAATTTATTGCCCTGTTTGACACTTCTGGCACTCTGCTGGCCAAGTCGCCAACGGCTGCTGATAGCTCCCTCTATGCGCTGAGCAGCACGGATTCCACCACCTTTACCTGGCCGGCGAATGGCATTGCCTATGCCTATGTCTGGATTGCCGATTACAAGCTGGCCATGGGTAATATTGGCGTGGTGCCATGCCGCACGGATTACAGTGATGCGCCGCTGACTGGCACCAGTTATGGTGGTGCCGCCCATAAAGTCCGCCGTACCATCTATATGGGCAGCGGAACCACAGCGGATACCACCGATCGTAACAGCGCGACGGCTGCGGCGGACAGCTATGATGATGGTGTCACCCTCAATGGCAGTAATTTACAGGGGCAAACCCTGGTTCAGGGGGGCAGTGCCACGCTACAGGTCGCTGTCACCCAGGGCGTAGCCGGCAGCGGCTACCTGCAAGGCTGGATTGACTGGAATGGCGATGGCGATTTTGCCGACAGCGGCGAACAGATAGCCACCAACCGGCAATACAGCGCGGGCACCACCGGCACCATCAATATAGCGGTCAGCGTACCTGCAAATACCACGACCAACTCCACCTATGCGCGCTTCCGCTGGTCATCCACCCAGAATCTGAATTCAACCACTGCCGCCGCTGACGGCGAGGTGGAAGATTATCAACTCACGATCGTGCCGGTTGATCATGGGGATGCCCCAGCCAACATGAGCAGCGTGGATGCCAACCTGACGAATACCTATGGCGATGCAATCCACACGCTGGATGGTGTCACCTACCTGGGTGCCCAGGTGGATGCCGAGGGCAGCGCACAGGACAGCGGTCTGGCCGCAGACGGTGATGATACCAATGGGGTGAATGATGATGATGGCGTTGCCTTCCCGCTATCCGGCAGTTACCGGGTACTGCGGGTCGGGCAGAGCAACAGCATCGGGGTGACTGCTTCCGTCAACGGTTATCTGAATGCCTGGATGGACTGGAATCAGGATGGTGACTGGGATGATCCCGGTGAGCAGATCGCCACTAACCGGAGTCTGAGTGCGGGCAGCAATACCCTGCCGCTGACAATCGCCAATGCGGTGCCACAAGGCGCGACCTATGCCCGTTTCCGCTTTACCAGCGCCAGCGTGGCCAGCCCTTCCCCTGTTGGCATTCTGCCGAATGGGGAAGTGGAAGACTACCGGGTCAATATCGTGCTGCCAACGCCTGCCAATGCCTGTACGACTGGCCTGGTGAACGGCGATTTTGAGGAGCCAAGTGCCTGGCAAATGATCACGCCGGAAGACCAGGTTCCTTACTGGAGCACCAAACCGGCCAATCCGGCGGACGGGCAATCATTCGCCAAGCATAACAGCATCGAAATCTGGGACAAAACTTTCAATAGCTGGGATGCCGGTATTGTACCGCCCTACCAGGGCGACCGTTTTGCTGAAATCAATGCCGAAGTAGCAGGCAACCTGTATCAGGATATTGAAGTCACGCCCGGCACCACCATCCACTGGCGTTTTGCCCACCGGGGGCGGCAGGGAGCGGATACGCTCGCCCTCAATATCGGTGCACCGGGCGCGGAAATCGGGCAGGGGCAATTTACCACCGACAATACCGGCTGGAAGGTTTATAGCGGCGCTTATACCGTACCGCTGGGGCAAACCATTACCCGTTTTTCATTTGAATCCATCAGCACCGCCAGCGGTGATCCGGCCATGGGTAACTTCATCGATGCGGTGGAATTTCCAGGCGGTTGTGATTTCGGTGATGCCCCGGAATCCTATGCCACCAGTCAGGCCTACCATACGGCGGACAGCCAGCTTTATCTGGGCAGCGTGTGGGGCGATACGGAAACCGCTGCCCAGTCGAACGCAAGCGCCAGCGGCGATGATGCCGCCGGGGTGGATGACGAGGATGGTGTGGCGGTTTTTCCACTGCTGTCCCAGGGCGATACCGGCTACACGATACCGGCTGCGAATATCACTGCCACCGGAACTGGCAAGCTTTACGCCTGGGTTGATTTCAACGGCAATGGCAGCTTCGACGCCAGCGAATTTGCCTCCACAACCGTTACCGCAGGGAGTCTGGCGGGCGACCTGGTGTTCTCCGGTTTCGGGGCGGTAACGGCGAGCGGGACGACCTACGTGCGTCTGCGCCTGACCACGGATACCCTGAATGCCACTGGTTTTGCCCAGGCGGCCTCCGATGGTGAGATTGAGGACTATCAGTTGCCCATCCAGATCAATCGCTTCCCGGTCAGTGGCCGTGTCTATATCGATGCCAATGTTGATGGCGTCAACGCTACCGCTGAGGCCGGGATTGATCAACTGCCGCTGGTACTGTTCGGCACGGATGACAACAGCAACCCGGTCTGTATCAGCACCCGCACCGATGCCAGCGGTCATTATACCTTTCCGCAGGTATTGCCGGGTACTTACCAGGTTTACGAAGCGGCACAGGCCAGTGTACCCGTGCCGCAGAGCTGTGCTACCAGCAATGCCCGTGATCCGTCCGGCTATGTCTCGACCACAGCCAGCGTCTCGGCCACCTTTAGCGTGGTGGATGCAGCGGTTGATGACCTGGACTTTGGCGATGTCAAAGGGCCGAGTTTTGAGTTGGATAACGAAAAGACCGGTGTGCCGAATTCGCAGGTTGTTCACCCGCACCGCTTTACTGCCCAGGCCGATGGCAGTGTCAGTTTCAGTCTGGCTGGAGCAAATCCTGATCCTTCCAGCCTGGCGTGGGGCAACAGCCTGCTGCTGGACGCCAATTGTGATGGCCAGCTGGATGGGGGTGACAGCAACCTTGCCGCCAGCCTCGATGTCAGCGCCGGGGAACAGGTCTGTATTCTGGTCAAGGTACTGACCCCGGCAGAGGCCAGTGCAGGGGCTATCCTTACCCTGACGGTGCAGAGTGATTTTGCCTTTGCGGGCAGTTTGAGCCTGGCGAATGTCATCCAGCAACACACGGATATTACCCGGATTGTCGGCGGTGCCAGCCCCACCTCGGGTGGCGGACAACTGGCGTTGCGCAAATCGGTATGGAACGAAACCCGCAACCTTGACGGCAGTGCAGCCTTGCCGGGTGAAACCCTGCGTTACACCATCGAATACGAGAATGTGGGCAACAGGCCGCTGAATGAACTGGTCATTCATGACAGTGTACCGGCGTTTACCCGGCTGGTGGCCGGCAGCATGGAATGTACGGCGGATAGGCCACCGGAACTGCCGACCTGTAGCACCCATACCGATGCTTCGGGGGGGCTGAGCTGGGTATGGGCCGCCATTGACGGGCTGAATCCCGGCTCCGCTGGCTCCGTGTCCTATCAGGTTGCTATCGAATAGTGGCCCGACCGCCAGGATTTATGGCGTTTCAGCCAGCACGGGCCGTGATGGTGCGTCCGTCGCGGGTTTTCAGGATCAGTGCGCCCGTGGCATCGAAGGTATAGCGGTCCACTGCCTGCATGAGTTCAAGAAACCGGGCTTCCTGGGCATTCAGGGCCGGTGCGATACAGGCACGTTCGGTGGCGGACAGCGAGCCAAGGGTGAGGGTACCGTTGCGGGTGCTGTAATCACCGGAAAACCGGTTGCAGCCGGCATTGCCGCTGACCTTGCCATCCGGGCTGAAGCGGATACGGGTTGGTGAGTTGTCAATCACCCCGGTTCCGTTCAGGTCTTCCACCTGCCATTCTGCACCGGTCAGGCCCGGTCTGGCCGCTGCACCGGGAGTAACATGGCTGCGGTTGCCTGTTTTGACCAGCATGATGGGGGCGAGTGTCTGTGTGGAACGGGTGGCATCCACACCATGCACCGTATCAGTGGTCCATAACAGGCTCCGGTCGACGGCCCGGATTTCCGCACGCACGGCATAGCGCCGACCAGCCTGCAGGCGCTCTTTGGGAACACTCAGCACATAATCCACCGGTACGGAACGGCCATCCATGCTTATACGCTGTTCTGCCAGGGTGACGGACGGCGCATCCGCCAGCGAGATGTCATTGAGGCTGACCTGCAGCATTGTACCGGGCGGGGGCAGTATGCGCTCGCGGTAGCTCACACTGCCCTTGATGACGGCATTGTCAGCGGGTACCGGTGTGGTGCATGCAGCGATCAGCAGCAGGACCGTAAACAGCTGTGACAGGTTTTTTACCAGTTTCATGAGCGTGAATTCCTTGTGAAAGGGAAACAATCAGGGGTTACATGCAGCCATGGGACTGCCTGATCAGTGGTGAAGTTCCCGGCAGTGAAAAATTACAACCGCAGATTTGACAGGTAGATCAGGGGGAGGGGCCATCAGCACGGTTGCCGGTTTTTTTCCTTTGCCGCCCTGTTGCCCGCCCTGCCCAGATTCAGTACCAGCCCGGCCATGATCAGCGCACTGGCAGTGAGTTTCCACCAGGGCATTGGTTCACCCAGCATCAGGGCCGAGGCGCTCATGCCGAATACCGGCACCATCAGTGCCCAGGGGGTGACCATCGCTGCCGGATACTGGTGCAGGAGCATGTTCCAGAGTCCGTAACCGATCAGGGTATTGCCTGCAGTCTGCCACAATACCACTGCCCAGGCATGCAGGCTGGCCTGCCGGGTTGCCTCCAGCATCAGGGCCGGGCCTTCCAGTACCAACGACATCAGCAGCAGCGGCGGGATGGCAAACACTGCCGACCAGGCCAGAAAGGCGATGATATTAACCTTGCCAACGTGCTTGATGACCAGATTGCCGCAGGCCCAGCCAGTGGCGGCCAGCAGGATCACCATCAGGCCGGATACCGTGGTCTGCCCGTCCGTGAACAGCCCGATCAACAACAGGCCGCAAAGGCACACCAGCAGTGCCAGCTGTTGGCGGCGGCGTACCGGTTCGTGGAACAGCCACGCCGCCAGCAGAATGGTGATGAACACCTGACTCTGGATCACCAGTGAAGCCAGTCCCGGCGAAATACTGGCGCGCATGGCCCAGAACAGCAATCCGAACTGACCGAAGCCGATAAAGAAGCCGTAGGCCGCGAGCATGCGCCATGGCACCCGCGGACGCGGCAGGATGAAAATCAGCGGGAAGGCGGCAAAGAAGAAACGCAGGGTGGCGAACCAGAACGGCGGGATTTCGTCCAGCCCCTGACGGATAAAGACGAAATTGGTGCCCCAGATGAAAGCCACCAGCAGGGCCAGCAGTTGGTGTTGAATGCGCATGTGGAAAGAGGGTCCTGTAAGGTTTTGCGCCTGTCCGGGAAAGCTGATCCGTGGCGGCAGGTTGGTTAAACTGGCGTGCAGGTGTCACAGCGACGGCCTTTGCAGCCCGGTCCGTGAATAATAACAGAAGAGCCGGAAACCCTGACCATGAAACCGATTGAAACCCTGAGGGGAAATTTCACTGAAGCCCAGGCCCTGCAGATACGGCAGGAAGAACATGCGCGCGGCAATTACGTGAATATCCGCCGTCTGCATTCACGCCTGCTGGAGATTGAGGTCATCCATGGTCCGAGGCTGCAGGTGCTTGATGTCACACCACAGCGCCGACTGGTACGGGAAAGTGTGCCGGCCTGCCGGACTCCTGTTTCAGGATCAGCTTGAACAGGCTGTCCAGCTCCTTTTCTGCAGCCAGCACTACGGCCAGGTCGGATGCATGAAACTTCCGCTCCAGCATCTGCCGGTAATAGACCGGCCACATGACAGGGTTGATTTGCTGCTCGAAACTTTTCAGGTCCCTGGGGCGGGGCTTGTCCGGTGACAAAGCGTTGATTGTAGCCCGGATCAGGAAAAGGCGGGCAGCATTTTGCGGGGGCTTGACCGGTCAGCCCGTGTTTGCGCTACATTCATACCACGCTGATGCGGCTTTTCTGTCCCAGCATTTCCGGTGTGACCAGCACCACGCCTTTTTCCGTGACCCGGAAACGGGCGGCATCGGCTGCCGGGTCTGCACCGATGATCGTGCCCTCGGGAATCCGGCAGCCACGATCAATAATGGCACGGTTAATATGGCAATGCCGCCCGACATCAACTTCGGGTAGCAGCACAGAATCCTGTACCGTACTCCAGGAATGGGCCGTGACCTTGGAAAACAGCAGGGAGTTGATGATGCTGGCCCCCGAAATGATGCAGCCGGCGGAAACCACCGACCCCAGGGCCTTGCCTTCGCGCCCCGGTTCCTGATGCACGAATTTGGCGGACGGCAGCTGGCGGTGATGGGTCAGTATCGGCCAGCTTTCATCGTACAGGTCCAGTTCCGGGCTGACGGAAACCAGTTCCATATTGGCTTCCCAGAAGGCGTCCAGCGTGCCGACATCCCGCCAGTAAGGCTGTTTGCCGGTTTTTGGGTCACGGAAGGGGTAGGCATAAATCCGGTGGCTGTCGATGATGCGCGGAATGATGTCCTTGCCGAAATCATGGCTGGAAGCCGGATCGGCGGCATCCTGCTGCAGTTGCTCAATCAGGAAGCGGGTATTGAAAATGTAGTTACCCATGGAGGCCAGTACCCTGTCACCGTTCGCCTGTCGGTAGTGGGGGTCGGTCGGTTTCTCCTCGAAGGCCCGTACCCGACAGTCCCTGTCCACGCCCATGATGCCGAAGTGTCTGGCATCCTGGCGTGAAACTTCCAGGCAGGAAACGGTCATGTCGGCATCCTGTTGTACGTGTTTCAGCAACATGCTGCCGTAATCCATCTTGTAGATGTGATCCGCAGACAGGACCAGTACATACCGGGGACTCAGAGCCTCCAGAATTTCAATATTCTGGAAAACGGCATCAGCGGTGCCGGAGTACCAGTCGGCATTGACCTGCTGACAGGCGGGGAGGACACCCATGAATTCACCCCGGTTGGAGCTGAAATCGGACCAGCCCTGAACCAGGTGCCGGATCAGTGAGTGGCCTTTATACTGGGTCAGAACGCCGATTTTGCGGATGCCGGAGTTGACACAGTTGGACAGGGCAAAATCAATAATCCTGAATTTTCCACCGAAAAATACCGCCGGTTTTGAGCGCCGGTCAGTCAGTTCGTGCAGGCGTGAGCCGCGTCCACCCGCCAGCAGCAGGGCCAGTGTGTCCCGTGCCAGCAGGCTGACAAAGCGGGAGTCATTGGTAGGCATTTGTTTCTCCTTGAGTATTTTTAGAAATTGCAAATGCGTATCCAAACTGTTTTCAGTCAGGTGCTGCACCTTGATGCAGCCGGTCGGTTTGGCTTGTCCGATTTTTTTATCATGGCCCTTGACCCGGAAAATACTGGGGACAGTAAGCCCGTTTTAGGTATTTCAGATAATACCGCGCCTGCCTGATACTAACATTTCCCCCGGCTTTCAATAAAGTAACAAGGGTGCTGTGGTGATGCGTTGCCGGAAAGTCACGGTTTGCCCAGTACGCCGGTCGGTTTACCATCAATGGTGAAGCGGTTTTTTTCCTCCCAGTAGCTGCGAATACCGTCCTCACCTTTCCTGATGGCCCATTCGCGCAGTTGTTCACGTTCGTCCTGATAGCTGAAGAAGGGGACGGCCATGCCGCAGGAGGTCTGTACCCGATCGATGTCGAGCACAAAAACCTGCCTTGCCCCCGGAATGGGTTCAAAGTGCGCATACCAGGCAGCCCATTCCGGGTCATGCCGGTGATGGACCTGTGCTGTACCGTACAGGCGCAGAATGAGTGGGTTGCCCTCAAAGGCACAGAACATCAGCGTCATGCGTCCATTTTCCTGCACATGAGCCGCAGTTTCATTGCCGCTGCCGGTGACATTGAGCCAGGCAACACGGGACTCATCCAGCACCCGCAACGAATCCATGCCCTTGGGGGAAAGGTTGACACGCCCGTCAGCCGGGGCGGTACCGACAAAGAAAATCTTCTGGTTACGGATGAAAGCCGTGAGTCGGGTACTCAGGCTGTCGAATTGCTGTGCCATAAGGGTTCCTCTGCGGCATGTGACGTGCTGTCAGAATATCAGATTGAGCATGAACAGCTGCACGATCAGGAACAGCACGGTCATGATGCCGCCGGCACGCATGAAGTCTGCAACCCGGTAGCCACCCGGTCCCATGATCAGGGCATTCACCTGATGGGTCGGAATCACGAAGGAGTTGGAGGTGGCCAGTGCCACTGTCAGGGCGAACAGGGCCGGATCGGCCCCTGCTGCCAGGGCAATGTTCACTGCCAGCGGCACCAGCAGCACAGTGGCTCCCACGTTCGACATCACGAGCGAGAAGGCGGTGGCCAGGATGGCGACGGCAGCCTGCAGTGCCAGGGTCGGGAGACCCTGCATCACATTGACAATGCCGTGGGCAATCCAGGCGGCGGTACCGGTGTTCTGCACCGCCTCCCCGAGCGGAATCAGGCTGGCCAGCAGGAAAACCGTGCGCCAGCTCACCGCCTCGTAGGCTTCATCCAGCGACAGGACGTTGGTCAGGATCATGCCCAGCGCCCCCACCAGCAGGCACAGGGACAGGCGGATGTCAGTGAACAGGATCAGGATGATGGCCAGCAGGAAAAACAGCAGGGCATGGCGGGTCTTGTCGGGGCGGAATTCGTCATGGGGATAACCGGAGGTGACCACGACAAAATCTTTGCGGTGCACTTTTTCAAGCCGGCTCAGGGAGCTCCAGGAGGTATGGCAGACCAGGGTGTCGCCGGCCTCGAATGGCATTTTGCCGATGTCATCCTGTACTTCATGCTCCATCTCGGTTGTGGTCCGGCTGTAACAGGTGCCGTGGCGAAACAGGGCCAGAATCGACAGGCCGTAGTTTTTGCGGATGCCGACATCCTTGGCACTTTTGCCGACCAGATCGGAATCTGGCGGAATCACGATTTCTGCCAGACCGGACTTTTCGGAGCTGAGTTCTTCGACAAAGGTATTGCCTGCCTCGTCAATTTCGAGTTGGTTTTTTTCGATGAAGGTGCGCAGGTGCTCAGGGTCGGCAATCACCGCCAGCCGGGCCGGGGCTTCCACCTTGATGTCCGGGGGCGGTTCCATACGGGTGCGCCCCTTGTAATGGATGCCGATGATGTTGATCTTGTAGTTCCACAGCACCTCCAGAATGTCCATGCCTACCAGCGGGCTGTCAGGTTTTACCACCACTTCAAAGGTGGTCGGATTGAGGGCGTAAATGCGCTCAAAATAGGCATACAGGTCCTGACTGCTGTCCCGGTCCTGTTTTTCACCGCCGGCTTTCAGGACCCAGGGACCGGCGATGATGAAGTAAACGATGCCGGTCAGCACCAGTGCCACGCCGATGGGGGTGACGGCAAACAGGCCGAAGGTTGCCATTTGCTGCGCTTCCGGCAGTGAGGGATTGACCCCGAGAATCAGGTCATTCAGCAGGATCAGCGGTGAAGAACCGACCATGGTCATGGTTCCGCCCAGAATGGCGCAGAACCCCATCGGCATCAGCAGCCGTGACATGGCAATTCCGGTACGGCTTGATACCCGTGATACCACCGGCAGAAACAGGGCGGTAGCACCGACGTTCTGCATGAACGAGGAAATGAAGGCCACCGTGCCGGTGATGATCGTGATCAGGCGTTTTTCGGTATTGCCGCCCACCTTGACGATGGTCTGGGCCACACGGCTCATGAGCCCGGTCTGGTCCAGTCCGGCCCCGATGATCATCACGGCGATAATGGAAATGACGGCGTTGCTGGCAAAACCATCAAACAGATGCCGCAGGTCTGCCAGTTCGCTCAGACCGGGAATCACGCTCAATATCCCCAGCAGAACCATCACGATAATGGCCGCCAGGTCCACCCGCACGATTTCAGAAACAAACAGAAAAATGGTAAATGCAAGCAGTCCCAGCACGACCAGCATTTCCATGCTCAATCCCAAAGCCTCCATGAGCACTCCTCCTCCGGTTTTACTTTTATCTGGTATCCTCGTCCCCTTTTTACCACAGGCAGCGTGTCCGGACCAGTCGACCGGGCGGTGACAGATTGAGGGGGAGGTGGGTCTCAGCTCCCCGGTGAGGCGGGATGGCATGGCGTTCCTGCTTTCAGGTGCATCAGCCGCTTTGCCAGCTGCCACTGGCCCCTGCATCCGGGCAGGGGCAGGGAAATCCCGGTTCAGCCAGATTCAATGGCCACCCAGGTAGGCATTGCGCACTTCCGGGTTGGCCAGCAGTTCTTCACCAGTGCCGGAAAGCCGGATTTCGCCGTTGACCATGACATAGCCCCGGTCGGCCAGCTTCAGGGCATGGTTGGCATTCTGCTCCACCAGAAAGATGGTGGTGCCCTGATCGGCGATGGTGCGCAGCGAGGACAGAATCTGGCGCACGATCAGGGGGGCAAGACCCAGACTGGGCTCATCCAGCAACAGCAGTCTGGGGCGGCTCATCAGCGCCCGGCCAATGGCCAGCATCTGCTGTTCGCCTCCTGACAGGGTGCCGGCCCGCTGGCTGCGACGTTCCTTGAGGCGCGGGAACATGGCAAACATGGTCTGGAGGTCAGTTTCCTGATGCGTATCACCGATCGGCATGGTCCCCATCCGCAGGTTTTCCTCCACGCTCATGCCCGGAAAAATGCGCCGTCCTTCCGGGACCTGGGCAATGCCGAGCCGGCTGATTTCGTGCATGGGGATGTGGGTAATTTCCTGGCCCCGGTAGTGGATTGAGCCGGATGAGGCCTGCGGATCGCCGAAAATGGTCATCAGCAGGGTGGACTTGCCGGCACCGTTGGCTCCGATCAGGGTCACGATCTCGCCTTCACGTACATTCATGGACACGCCGCGCAGGGCCTGAATCGGGCCGTAGGAGGCGTTCACATCCTGAATTTCCAGCAGGTATTCACTCATGTCCTTCCTCCTCTTCGGTGCCGAGATAGGCTGCCAGCACCTTGGGATCGGCCTCGATGGTTTTCGGGTCGCCGGCGGCAATCACCTGACCGTAATCCAGTACCACGATGTGCTCGGAAATCTCCATCACCAGCCCCATGTCATGCTCGATCAGCAGCACCGTGACCTTGTGTTCATCGCGCAGGGTACGGATCAGTCGGCTCAATTCACCGGTTTCCCGCGGGTTGAGGCCTGCTGCCGGTTCATCCAGGCAGATGAGACAGGGGGAGGTACACATGGAGCGGGCAATTTCCAGCCGGCGCTGGTGACCATAGGGCAGCTCCCCGGCCAGCCGGTTGGCATCCGGACCCAGATCCACGATTTCCAGCCAGTGCATGGCGGTTTCCAGGGCCTGCTTTTCCGAACGCCGGTAACGCCGGGTGTTCAGGACACCATGAATGATGTTGCGGTCCAGCTGGTTGTGCTGCGCCACCAGCAGGTTTTCCAGCACCGTCATCTCCCGGAACAGGCGGATGTTCTGGAAGGTGCGGGCCACACCGGCCTGTGCCACCCGGTGCGAGCCGCCCAGGGCCTTGTAATACAGGCGGTCACCAAAGGCTTTGGGATTGAAGAAGTCACCGACGCGGAAGCGTTCACCCAGCACCTTAACCAGATCCGTATGCCGGCCATTGTCATCCAGGTCGATATGGCCTTCCGTCGCCTTGTAAAAACCCGTGACGCAGTTGAAGACCGTGGTCTTGCCGGCACCGTTGGGGCCGATCAGGGCGGAGATGGAGCCTGGCTGAACCTCGAAGCTGACCTGGTTGAGGGCCAGAATGCCGCCGAAGCGCATGCTCAGGTTGTTGACGCGCAGCAGACTCATGCCTTGCCTCCCTTGACCCTGAAGTACGGACGGTGGATGCGGATCAGGCCGCGCGGTTTCCAGATCATCATGACCACCATCAGGATGCCGAAAATCAGCACCCGGTAATCAGCAAAGTCACGCAGCGCCTCCGGCAGGATGGTGAGTACCAGTGCCGCGATGATGACGCCGACCACGGAGCCCATGCCGCCGAGCACCACAATGGCAAGGATCAGGGCGGACTCAAAGAAGGTGAAGGAACTCGGATTCACGAAGCCCTGATAGGCCGCAAAGAACACCCCGCCGATACCGCCGGTCATGGCCCCCATCATGAAGGCGCTGAGCTTGACCGTGACGTGGTTGATGCCCATGGAGCGGCAGGCGATCTCATCCTCGCGCAGTGCTTCCCAGGCACGTCCCATGGGCATCAGGCGCAGGCGGTTGACGAAATAGATCATGGCACACACCACCAGAAACAGGACCATATAGATGAACAGGTATTTCAGGCTGCTGTCATAGGGGATGCCGAAAAACTCATGAAAAGGAATGTTGCCCTCGATTTTGGCGCTGCGGCTGAACTCCAGGTTGAACAGGGTCGGGTTGGGGGCGCTGACGCCATTCGGGCCGCCGGTGAATGAGGTCCAGTTGTTCAGTACCAGACGGATGATCTCCCCGAAGCCGAGGGTCACGATGGCCAGATAGTCACCGTGCATGCGCAGGACCGGGAAGCCCAGCATGCCGCCGAACAGGGCTGCCGTGGCCGCAGCCAGTGGCAGGGCGGTCCAGAAGCCGAGGCCCCAGTACTGGGAGCCCAGGGCGAACATGTAGGCCCCTACGGCATAGAATGCCACAAAGCCCAGATCCAGCAGGCCGGCCAGCCCGACCACAATGTTGAGGCCCAGCCCCAGCAAGACGTAGATCATGGCCAGAATGACGACAGTCAGCCAGTATTTGCCCAGAAAAAACGGTAGCACCAGGCCGGCGATGAACAGCAGTGGGAGTATAAATCTGAGCCAGGGCACGCCACCGGGTTTGGCAACGGTAACGCCCCCACCTTTGCTGGGGCTGAGACGGACCAGGATTTTGCGCCCGGTTTCGTTCTGCTCCAGCAGCAGGATGGCCAGGCGCAACACAAACACGATCAGGGCGGCATAGACGGGAACGGTGAAGTCAGCCTCGAAAGCATAGCCCTTGAGCACGATTCCGCTGATGGGGGCCATGACCAGGAACGTGATGGCCGCAGAGAGCAGGGCTTCCTTGAGTGCGGCCACTTTCGGATTGTCGTGTGCAGTGCCCAGCATCAGACTTTCTCCACCGCCGGCTTACCCAGCAGGCCGCTGGGGCGGAAGATCAGGACCAGCACCAGCAGGGAGAAGGCGAACACATCCTTGTAATCGGTATTGACCAGGCCGGAGAACAGGGATTCGGACATGCCGAGGATGATACCACCCAGCATCGCCCCCGGAAGGGAGCCGATTCCCCCGAGCACGGCGGCGGTGAAGGCCTTGATGCCGGTGACAAAGCCGATGTAGAAATCAAACGAGCCGTAGTTGAGCGTGACCAGCACCCCGGCCACGGCGGCCATGCTGGAGCCCATGATGAAGACGGTGGAAATGATGCGGTCGGTGTTGATGCCCAGCAGTGAGGCCATTTTGCGGTCCTGCTGCACGGCGCGGCACTGGCGTCCGAGTGAGGTTTTCTGGATGATCCAGGTCAGGATGCCCATGCTCAGGAAAGACACGACCACCAGCAGGGTCTGAATATAGGTGATCTGGAAGAAATCGGTTTCGGAACCGAAGCGGAACGCACCCTGAATCATGGTCGGGACAGCCTGGGTACGGGCACCCTGGCTGACCTGAACATAGTTCTGCAGGATGAGTGAAACGCCGATGGCGGAAATCAGGGGGGCAAGCCGGGTGGAGTTGCGCAGGGGTTTATAGGCGACCCGCTCAATACTCCAGCCATAAAGGGCAATAATGAAAATCGTGACGGCCAGGGTGATCAGCAGCACGATGGCGACGGTATTGATCCCGAAAAAGCTCAGGACGGCGATACAGATGGCGGTGATGTAGGCGGCAACCATGTAGATGTCGCCATGGGCGAAGTTGATCATGCCGATGATGCCGTACACCATGGTGTAGCCGACTGCAATCAGGCCGTAAATAGAGCCCAAGGCCAAGCCATTGACCAGCTGCTGGCCAAGAATGTGTGATTCCATTGTTGAGCACCGAAAGGTTTTCTGCAAAAGGATGCTTTTGCTGTTGATCAGAATGCCGGCATGGCCTGCCACACTCTCCTCCGGCAGGCCATGTGGCCACAGATTGGGAACAGGGCCGGGCCTTATTCCTCAATCATGGTGTATTTACCATCCTTGTCCCAGCGGTACATGACATAGTCAGAGACTTTCAGGTCGCCTTTCTCATCCCATTCCTTTTTGCCCATGACGGTATCGGCACCATTGCTTTCCAGCCATGCGGTCAGCTTGTCACCATCTGTGCTGCCGGAACCCTTGATGGCATCAGCAATGGCCTGCATGGCAGCATAGGAGTACAGGGTGTAACCCTCCGGCTCATAACCGGCAGCCTTGAACTTGTCCACCACCGCCTTGCCTTCCGGAATGGTGCGCGGGTCACGGCCAAAGGTGGACAGTACGCCATCCACGAACTCACCGCCACCGGCAGCGACCACGAAGTCTTCGGAGACAATGCCGTCGCCGGAGATGAAGGTGGCCTTGGAGCCCTGTTCCCGCAGCTGGCGGACCAGCGGACCGGCTTCGGAATGCAGGCCGCCGAAGTAGACCACATCCGCATCGACAGACTTGATCTTGGTGACCAGGGCGTTGAAGTCCTTTTCACCACGGGTCAGGCCCTCATACAGCACTTCTTCCAGACCCAGCTCGTTCATTCTGGCTTTGGTGGCATCCGCCAGCCCCTGACCATAGGTATCCTTGTCGTGGATGACGGCGACTTTCTTGGCCTTCAGCTGGTTGACGATGTAGTCACCGGCGACGTTGCCCTGCTGATCATCACGTCCGCAGGTGCGCATGATGGTTTTCAGGCCGCGCTCCGTGACCTGCGGGTTGGTGGAGGCCGGGGTAATGTCAATGATGTTGGCCTCGTCGTAGATTTCCGAGGCAGGCATGGTGGAGGACGAACAGAAGTGCCCGACGACGGCGACGACCTTGTCGTTGTCGACCAGACGATTGGCGACGGAAACGGCCTGCTTGGGTTCACAGGCATCATCGGCCTTGACCAGCTCGATTTTCTTGCCATCAATCCCGCCGGCTTCGTTGATGTCATTGGCAGCGGCTTCGGCACCTTTCCACAACTGCTCGCCGAAAGCGGCATAGGCACCGGTATGCGGACCTGCGACCCCGATTTTGACGACATCTTCAGCCTGTGTCAGCGGTGCCGCCATCATGCCGACCAGCAAGGTGGCGACAGGCGCCATTTTCCACAGCTTTTTCATGATCATGAAATTTCCCTCCACTGTTTTTCAATCCAGATAATGTAGCATTCACATGCCTTATGGTCTGCTTCTGCAGCCGGCCACCCGTGTTACCCGGATACCTGCCCGGCAGGCCACAATCTGAATATAATCAGATTATGGTATAGTCTGGCAACCTGTTTCTGTGCCGCTCTGACTGGCTCGGGATCACGGCAGGGCCAGCCGCACAAGTGTGGAAGGGAATATCACAACTAGCTGAAAACAAAGGCAGGAGCATCAGGATGACGGGCCGGTGATGAAGGGCAGGGGGACAGCGGCAGCAGATGGAGCCGGCTGGTGAGTCCGGTGCGCATGCTTTACAGCCTGTGCCTGTACCTGTTGCTGCCGTTGCTGCTGCTGCGCCTGTTGCTGCGCAGCCTGCAGCAGCCGCAATACCGGCGGCGCTGGCGCGAGCGCCTTGGCTTTGTGCCGCTGCCCCCGGATGCCCGTCCGCTCATCTGCCTGCATGCGGTATCGGTCGGGGAAACCATGGCGGCCCGTACGCTGGTGGAGGCCCTGCTGCAGGCATTTCCCGGCCATCAGCTGTATCTGACCTCCACCACGCCCACCGGCTCAGCCACCGTGCTGCGCCTGTTCGGGGAACAGGTCGGGCATGCCTACCTGCCTTATGACCTGCCGGGTGCGGTGGGGCGCTTTCTGGGACGGGTACGGCCACAACTGCTGTTGATCATGGAAACCGAAATCTGGCCCAACCTGTATGCCGGCTGCCATCAGCGCAATATTGCCCTGATGCTGGTGAATGCCAGGCTTTCAGCCCGTTCGGCGTCAGCCTACCGGCGTGTGGCACCACTGGTGGCAGAGACGCTGGCGCACGTCAGCCGTATTGCTGCACGGCATGAAACCGATGCCCGGCATTTTCAGGCGCTGGGGGCTGATCCGGAGCGGGTATGGGTGGCCGGCAACATCAAGTTCGCCCTGCAGCCGGATCCGGTGCTGGTGGCTGCCGGGCGGGCATTCCGTCTCCAGAGCGGACGCCGGCAGGTCTGGTGTGCCGGCAGTACCCATGAGGGTGAGGAACACCGGTTGCTGGCGGTGCACCGGAACCTGCGTCGGGAATATCCGGAACTGCTGCTGATTCTGGTTCCGCGTCACCCGGAGCGATTTGAGGCGGTGGCGGAATTGTGCCGGGAGCTGGGTCTGTCCATGGTGCGGCGCAGTAAGGGCGAAAGGCTGCAGCCACAGACGGCTGTGGTGCTGGGAGACAGCATGGGCGAGCTGCTGATGTGGTATGCCGCCAGCGATATGGCCTTTGTCGGTGGCAGTCTGGTCGCGGTCGGGGGACACAATCCGCTGGAGGCCGCGGTACTGGGGCTTCCGGTGCTCAGTGGTCCCCATGTGCATAATTTTACGGATATTTATCCGGCACTGGCAGCGGTGGGCGCGGTGACGCTGGTTGAATCCTTGCCGGAATTGGAACATCATCTGCGCTTGTGGCTGGCCGATCCGGAGGCGGTACAGCAGCAGGGCACTGCAGGACAGGCGTTTTTTGAGCGGTACCGGGAGGGTGTCGGGGCACTGGTGACCGCAGTACGGCGTCTGCTGGTACCCTGAATGGTGCTGACCGGAGTTGCCTGATCCGGTTTGCACGACGGATGATTTTCTGAATCAATGATTACAATGAAATAATGGCATGAGGTGTAGGGATTTATGACAGTTTGGGCAAAAACCGGAGGGGTTATGGTGCTGGCTGTATTGCTGGCCGGATGTGGGGATCACTCCTCCAGTACACAGCAGGCTGCAGCAGAATCCGGGGCAGCGGCAGAGCAGACCGCCGGTGACGGCAGCACGGCTCTCCTGGATCAGCATCCGGGCAGGGTGCTGCATGATGCCAACTGTATCAGCTGCCATGATACCGGGGCTTACAGCCGTGTTGATCGCAAGATTCGTGACAGGGACCAGCTGCTGGCCCAGGTGCGCCGCTGTGATGCCAACCTGGGGACCCGCCTGTTTGACGAGGATATGGAACAGGTGGCTGACTACCTGAATCAGG
>JAGRJD010000103.1 GCA_020442915.1 Thiothrix sp.
ATTCCGGTCTTCTACGGTCATTCCGAGGCCGTTCACATTGAAACGGAAAGGAAGCTGACAGCGACTGAAGCGAGAGAACTGCTGCGTGCGGCACCCGGTGTGGTTGTGATGGATGAGCGTACCGGTGGCGGTTATCCGACCGCAGTAACTGAAGCATCCGGCAAGGATCCGGTGTTTGTGGGCAGGATTCGTGAGGATATTTCTCACCCGTCCGGTCTAAACCTCTGGATTGTTTCCGATAACGTTCGGAAAGGTGCGGCGTTGAATAGTGTGCAGATCGCGGAGGTACTGATCCGCGACTACCTTTGAGTTTGTTTTTCAAGGCGAATTCAGCACAAATTAATTGGCGCTTGTGACAATAGACCTGCAGGTTGCCTGTTTTTTCAGGGGCCTGTGGGCTTGTCGGGAATAATTGCGTGCATATAGGCACTGCTATATAGTCGAATAACTAGAATTACCAAAATAGTCGCTATTCATCCAGAATACATAAAAACAGGGCTCAGGCAGACTCAGGGGATGAACTAGAGATGCAAGGTTGCACAATTTAAAGGGGAATCGCAGTGAAAAAACAGGCTCTTAGTCTAGCCGTGGTGGTTGCGGGTGCCTATCCCGTTGTTTCTAACGCGCTGAGTCTTGGTGACATTGAATCCAATTCCAATCTGAACCAGCCTTTACGGGCAAAAATTCAGCTGTTATCTGCCAGCCCTCAGGAGGCCAACCAGCTGCAGGTTCGCATCGCGCCACAAAGCGTTTTCAACCGTGTCGGCATTGAGCGCCCCCGTTATCTGGACAATCTGCGTTTTACCAGCTTGGTCGAGAATGGCAAGCCTGTTATCCTCATTACATCCGATACCCCGATCACCGAGCCGTTTGTCAATTTTCTGGTTGAGGTCAGCTGGCCTCAGGGGCAGCTGCTGAAAGAATATACAGTCATGCTGGACCCGCCGGTACTGATGCAACCAGGTACAGCGCTGGCCGGTAATGAAGCCACGGTGCGGGCTGAGCCGCGCACGACCGGTGTGGTCAACCGTCCGGCACCTCAGCCGGCCCAGGTGAACCGGCAGGTCGTCCAGCCTCAGCCGCGACCCCAGCCCCAGCAGCCCCAACGCCAGCAGGTTGCGGCCCAGCCGGCTGCCCGTCCGGCACCTGTGCAGGCGGTCCCGTCACGCCAGCCGGCTCCAGCCGCCCGGCAGGCTGCCCCGGTTGCTGCCAATCGTACCTACCGGGTCAGAACAGGTGATACCCTGTACAAGATTGCTTCCCGCATGCGTCAGCCAGGCACCAATGTTGATCAGGTCATGATGGCGCTTTATCGAGCCAACCCGAATGCCTTCATCAATGAAAACATCAATGGCCTGAAGTCCGGCAGTGTGCTTCAGGCCCCGAGTACTGCTGATGCCCAGAGCCTGTCCAGGGCCCAGGCCCGCAAGCAGGTGCGTCAGCAGTACTCCCAGTGGAAGCAGTTCCGCTCCACCCTGGCCAAGCAGACCGTGCCACAGCAGGCGGCACCCTCCGGTTCCGGGCGCTCATCGGCTTCTCCCGCAGAGCAGGCCGGCAATGCCGACAAGGCCCGGCGGCTTGAAGTTCTGGGCAGCCAGAGCCGTGCCGATTCCGGTGGTGTTTCCGCTGCCGGCAAGGAGGCCATGGGCAGGCTTGAGAAGGAACTGGCTCTCGCCAGGGAGTCGCTGGTCACCCGTCAGCGTGAAAACCAGGAGCTGCAGTCCAAGGTTCAGGAACTTGAATCCATATTGCGCCAGAAAAACCGCCTGATTGCCCTGCGTGATGACCAGCTGGCCCAGTTGCAGAGCCAGTTGTCCGGCCAGCCGGTGGCCAGGGGGGCGACGGCACCGCAGGAGGGTGTGGTGGCGGGTACAATGGATGAGGCCGGAAACGGTCAGCCATCATCTTCAACCAGCGGCAATATCCAGCGCCCGGCCAGTCAGCCCGAGCCGGTGGATGCGCCTGCAGCTGATGGCGGCCAGGATGCTGATATTCAGAATTATGTCGGCAATGTCACCAATCCGGAAAACCGGGTGGTACGTGCCCAGGAGTCGGTCCCGACGGACAGCGGCAGTCCGGAGCCGCGCCTGACGCCGGCCCAGATGGCGCAAAGGCAGCTGCAGGAGGCCCGCGATGCTGCGAGGAAGGCTGCGGCGAATACTGCACAGGGATTGAGCAATAACACTGACAGGACCCGCACTGCAGCTGACAGTACACCGGAAAACAGCACTGCCTCCCCGTTTGCAGATGAGCAGCAGGGTGGCGGTGACATCCTTGGCCTGTTGACTTCGCCCATGGCTGCCAAGATCGGAGCCGGTGCATTGGCCTCACTGCTGTTGCTGTACCTGTTGTCGCGTCTGCTCGGGCGCAGAAAGGCGGCTGCCGTCAGGGACGAGCCGCTTGTGGATGAGACACATGCGGCAGCGTTCAATGCCCCGCAGGATGACGACGACCATTTCCGGGAGCTGGAGCAACAGCTGGATCGGGCAGAAAGTCGGGAAAGTTTTGATGACCCGTTCGGTATGTCGCGTCCTGCCGATCCTGTCGAGGGGCACAAATCCTCCAGGCCGGATCCGGATGATGCGGTAAGGGCAAACGAACCTCATGATGAAGATGAGGTTTTGATGGAGGCGAATGTCTATATCGCCTACGGTCTGCACCAGCAGGCGGAAAGTGAGCTGAAAAAGGCACTGGAGAAGCACCCCGAGCGTCTGGATTACCGCCACAAACTGCTGGAAAATTATTTTGCGGCCAATAATCGTGAAGCATTTGACGAGCAGGCGCAGGCATTCCTGGATACGCGCGGTGCCAGTCGTGACAGTGGTTTCTGGAAGGAAATTGCCGACTGGGGCAGGAAGATCAGCCCGGATAATGTACTGTACAGCAAAAGTGGTGGCTCATCCGCCGCCGGCGTCGCCGCCGCCGGCATTGCTGCTGCTGGTGCTGTTGCCGCCGCAGTTGCCAATCATGACAGTCAGGCTGACGGGCCCGGCACGATTGCCGCCGGGGACGGGCATGAGCTTGTTGAAAAACCCGCAGTGGACAGTTTTGCCGGTGATGATCTGGGGCTGGATGATTTTGAGTTTGACCTGGATGAGCTGGAGCGGGAGCTGGGGGAAAGCGGTGACGGCCTGAGCGGGTTTGAGGACGATCTGGGTGATGACCTGGACCGGGTTGGTGATGGTCTGGAAGCTGCCGGCCATGAAATGGCTGATACCTTGGTCGGTGATGGCGATTACAGTCTGGATGATCTGGGTGAGGACTTGCAGCAGGAGTTGATGCATGGTACTGAAACCGTTGAGCACTTGCAGGACGACGGCTTTGATCTGCCAGCACCGCAGTCGGTGCATACCGACCTGTTTGATGATGAGGTAGAGCCGCTCGATTTTGATTCCCTGCTGGGTGATTCAGGGCAGCAGCCTGTTGCCGAGGACTCCGGGATCGCGGCGGCTGCCGGTGCTGCTGCAGCGGGTGCGGTATCAGCCATGCTGATGGGGCATGACGGGGAGCCTGAAGCCCATCAGCCGGTGCAGGATCAGGAGGATACACTGGATTTTGATTTTGATCAGGACCTGCCTGCCAGTGCGCAGCCGGTGGTGGATACGATTGGCGCAGACTCGGTTGATGGCAGTCTTGGGGATGATCTGGACTTTGATCTGGGGCTGGATGAGCCGCTTGATGATGCACATGAGGCGGGTATTCAGGCGGTGGCTGTCGCCAGTGCTGCCGATGCCGGCAATGAGAAGGTCACCAACCTGAACCTGCATCTGGACCAGCACAGCGGTTTGCGCAAGATACTGCCCGACGATACCTTCTATACGACCCCGGATGCCGATAATCCGGATGATGCCTGGCTTGGTGACATTGATGATGCCCTGTCATTCCTGGATACCCCGGATGACGAGCTGGACCTGCACGAGGCCCATATCAGCACCAAGCTGGATCTGGCGCGGGCCTATCTGGACATGGGGGATGTGGAAGGAGCACGCAGTACGCTGGAAGAAGTCATGGTCGAAGGCAATGACAACCAGCGTCGTGAAGCCGAGACCCTGTTACACCAGACTGGTTGAGCATCCGCGCGTTAACCGTTATAAAGGCCGACTTGCTCGGCCTTTTTTATTGTTTGTTTATCTATGATGCGGGAGGTCTCGTGCGCATAGCCGCCGGAGTGGAATATCTGGGAAGCGCCTATTGTGGCTGGCAGCGGTTGGGGCATGCCCCTTCGGTACAGGAGTGTGTCGAGGCTGCTCTGGCACGGGTTGCTGACGAGTCAGTCAATGTGGTATGTGCCGGGCGTACCGATACTGGAGTACATGCCAGCGGGCAGGTGATCCATTTTGATACCGGGGCTGACCGGCCCGAGCATGGCTGGCTCATGGGTACCAATGGGCATTTGCCGGATGATATTGCCCTGCGCTGGGTCAGGATCATGGGTGATACCGCTTTTCATGCCCGTTTTTCAGCCCGTTCCCGGCGTTACCGTTATGTGATCCTGAACCGCAAGGGCCGTCCGGCGCTGCTCAATCAACGCGCCGCCTGGTATCGGCAAACTCTGGATGCCGGGCGCATGCAGGAGGCTGCACAGGCATTATTGGGGGAACAGGATTTCAGCAGTTTCCGGGCCGCCGGTTGTCAGGCACGGCATGCCGTGCGTGAGATTCACTCCCTGAACATTACCCGTGCCGGGGATTTCATCTATCTGGATATTGTGGCCAATGCCTTTCTGCATCACATGGTGCGCAATATCACCGGTTCGCTGCTGGTGATTGGCAGGGGGGAGCAGCCTGTCGGCTGGATGGCTGAACTGCTGGCCGGGCGTGACCGCACGGTAGCCGGACCGACCGCACCGGCCGCCGGTCTGTATTTCGTGCATGTGGAATATCCGCCCGAATACAGCCTGCCAGCCGGTTACTGTCTGCCGCAGTTTGCCCTGTAGGTGCGATGGGCTGCGGTCTGCCCCACTCAGGCAGCCTGCGGCATTGCTGCCGGGCGAATGTCATGCAGCAGGCGGATGATCCAGTCGGCACGTTCATCAATGCCTTCGATTTCCTTGGTGATACGCAGTTTGTTCTGACCGTCGAGCTTGAAACACCAAGGGCGTTTCTGGATCAGTTCGATGATTTTGAGCGGGTCGATATTCGGCTTCTCGTCAAACAGGATGCGCCCGCCGGCAGCTGACATGTCCAGTTTGCGGATCCCGAGCTCCTGTGCTGCGAGCTTGATACGGGTCGTGGCGAACAGGGCCTTGCACTGGGGCGGGAGCAGCCCGAAACGGTCGATCATCTCGACCTGCAGCTCACCCAGGGCTTCCGGATCGGGGGCGCTGGCAATGCGTTTGTACAGGATCAGGCGGCTGTGCACATCCGGGAGGTAGCTTTCCGGAATCAGGGCCGGACTGCCCAGCTCCACCGTAGTGACCGGATGCAGGGGGCGGTTGATGTCCGGCAGCTGGCCGGACCTGAGGGCCTTGACGGCGCGTTCCAGCAGCTCGTTGTAGAGATTGAAACCGACCTCCTGAATCTGGCCGCTCTGGTCCTCACCCAGCAGCTCACCTGCTCCCCGAATTTCCAGATCATGAGTGGCCAGTGTGAAGCCGACACCGAGGTCTTCGAGGGACTCGATGGCCTCCAGCCGTTTTCTGGCATCCGCAGTCAGCCCCCTGAGCGGGGGTGTAACCAGATAGGCGTAAGCGCGGTGATGTGAACGCCCGACTCGGCCCCGGAGCTGGTGCAGTTGGGCCAGTCCGAGCTTGTCGGCCCGATTGATGATGATGGTGTTGGCATTGGGCACGTCGATGCCGCTTTCAATAATGGTGGTGGCTACCAGAATCTGGAAACGCTGGTGGTAGAAGTCCTGCATGATCAGTTCCAGCTCACGCTCGCGCATCTGGCCATGGGCAAAACGGATGCCGGCATCCGGCAGGATTTCCTGCAGGTCACGGGCCATTCTCTCGATCGATTTGACTTCGTTATGCAGGACATAGACCTGCCCGCCCCGGGCAATCTCGCGTGCACAGGCTTCCTGCAGCAGGCTCCTGTTCCATTCGGTGACAAAGGTCTTGATGGCGTGGCGCTGTACCGGCGGCGTGGCGATGATGGAAAGATCGCGCAGGCCGGACAGTGACATGTTCAGGGTGCGCGGGATCGGGGTGGCGGTCATGGTCAGAATGTCGACATTGGCGCGCAGTTTCTTGAGGCGTTCCTTGTCACGCACGCCGAAACGGTGTTCCTCGTCCACAATCACCAGCCCCAGGTTTTTGAATGCCACATCATTCTGCAGCAGCTTGTGGGTGCCGATCACAATGTCGATGCGACCGCCAGCCAGCTCATCAAGCACTTTCCTGAGCTGGGCCGGGGTCTTGAAGCGCGACAGGGATTCAATCCGGAACGGCCAGTCGGCAAAGCGGTCGAGGAAGTTGTTGTAATGTTGCTGTACCAGCAGGGTGGTGGGGGCGATCATGGCCACCTGCCTGCCGTCATTGGCCGCCACGAATGCAGCCCGCATGGCCACTTCCGTCTTGCCGAAGCCGACATCGCCGCATACCACCCGGTCCATGGGCTGCTCCGAGCGCAGGTCGGCGATCACGGCCTCAATCGCCAGTGCCTGATCCGGTGTTTCCTCAAACGGGAAGGCGCTGGCGAACAGGCGGTAGTCCATGGCATCCAGCCCCAGGCTCTGGCCTTTCTGGGCGGCACGCCGGGCATGGATTTCCAGCAGTTCAGCCGCTACGTCACGGGCTTTTTCCGCAGCCTTTTTCCGGCTTTTGTCCCAGGTGTCTGTGCCCAGCCGGTGCAGGGGGGCGTGCTCCGGTGCCATTCCGGTATAGCGGCTGATCAGGTGCAGGGCGGCAACCGGCACATACAGGCGATCCCCTCCGGCATACTCCAGTGTGAGGTATTCCGACTGGGTGCCGCCGGCATCAATGGTCTGCATGCCGAGATAGCGCCCGACCCCATGCTCTTCATGCACCACGGGCGCACCTTCGCTGAGGTCGGTGAGGTTGCGGATGATGGCATCGGCGTCGCGGGTGGTGCGGGTGCGGCGGCGGCGCTGCTGGACCTGCTCACCATGCAGCAGGCTTTCCGGCACCACTGCGGTGTGGCTGTCCGGGTACCAGAAACCCTGGTCCAGGGCGGTAACGGTGATGGCCAGCGGGTTGCTACTGTCCAGAAAAGCCTGCCAGCTGTCCACCAGTTCGGGTTGAAGCTGGTTGTCACGCAGCAGGCCCAGCAGGGCCTCCCGACGTCCGGGTGATTCTGCCGTGAGCAGCAGCCGGCCCTTGAGTTCCAGCATGAATTGGCGCAGCAACCCCAGTGGTTCGGCATGACGGGCGTTGATCAGCAGTGAGGGCAGGGCACGGGTGGCGTAATTGATGCCATTGTTTTCGTGCTCGAATGACTGCGTATGAATATTGCGCCGTTTTCTGAAGTGCGCTTCCAGCTGTTCCGGGTCCAGATACAGTGCTGAAGGGGGCAGAATCGGGCGCTCCAGATCATGCCGGCGTTCCTCGTAACGCTGTTGCACACTGTGCCAGAACTGTCCGGCAGTACCGGCAATGTCGCCGGCATGCACCAGCAGGGTCTTGTCCGGCAGGTAATCAAACAGTGTGGCGGTTTCATCAAAGAACAGTGGCAGATAGTATTCCAGTCCGGCAATTCCGTGTCCCTTGCTGACCTGGTTATAAACCCGGCTGCGGGCAATATCACCGTCAATCTGCACCCGGTAGCTGGCGCGGAACTGGCGGATACCGGCTTCATCCAGCGGGAATTCACGGGCTGGCAACAGCTCCACCCGCTTGACCTGTTCGGCTGTCAGCTGGGTTTCGGGGTTGAAGCTGCGTAGGGTGTCCACTTCGTTGTCCAGCAGGTCAATGCGATAGGGCAGGAGGCTGCCCATGGGGAACAGGTCGATCAGGGCACCTCTGGTGGCGTATTCGCCATGTGTCATGACCTGGCTGACATGGCGGTAGCCGGATTTCTCCAGATGCTGGCGGAAACTGTCCAGATCCAGTTGCATGCCGGCCTGCAGCAGCAGGGTGTGCCCCTGTACATAGCGGGTTGGTGCCAGCCGCTGCATCAGGGTCGCCACCGGTGCCACCAGAATGCCCTTGTTCATGACCGGCAGGCGTGCCAGGGTTTTCAGGCGTTCGGAGACAATGGCTTCATGCGGTGAAAACAGGTCATAAGGCAGGGTTTCCCAGTCCGGGAAGACCTGAACCGGGGTGTCGGGGGCAAAGAAGTTCAGTGCGGTCTCCGCACGGTGGGCGCTGTGGGTGTCCGGTACAATGAGCAGCATGACCCCCTTGAAGCTCTGGGCGGTACGGGCGATCAGCCATTCCCGGGCACTGCCGTAAAGCTGCCCCCAGTGAATCTGGCCATGACGGGGGGGCGGGTACTCAGGATGCAGGGAAACCTTACTGCTCATGTCAGTCTGTCGTGAAACCAAAGGGCGCTATTGTAGCGAAAGCGACAGCTGCTTGCACACGGCAACCGGACTGGATCCCGGATGTCAGGGCTTCCGGATGGCTCCGGACCTATCCATGCCGGGGGTGCCAAGGTGGTCTGAGCCTGTCATGGTGCTGTCTACCCGGCGATTGATGTCTTCGCGTTCTTTCTGGGTCAGCATCTGCAGCAGGGAGTCACGGGTATCAAGAGCGTGTTTCTGCCCCTGGGCGGCAGCCAGGCAGATCCAGTAGGCCGCCTCAAACAGGTTCTTCTCGATCCCGACCCCATTGGCCAGATAGGCTCCGAGCCCGTACTGGGCCTTGGTGTGGTTGAGGCGGGCGGCCTTGCTGATCCAGCGTACCGACAGGGTATCGCTTTTGGGGACGCCATCACCCTTGGCAAACATGAGCGAGAGCTGGTACTGGGCTTCCGGGTAATTGTTTTCGGCGGCGGAAAGGTAGAGCTGATAGGCTTTTCTGGCATCTCGGGTCAGGTACTGCCCGATCTGGAGGTGCGAAGCCAGCATGGTCTGGGCGGCAGGATTGCCCTGCTGGGCCGACTGTTCCATCAGGTCCAGACCCTTGTTGATATCCTGTGCCACGGATTCACCCAGCAGGTATTTGCGCCCCAGATTGAACAGGGCTCCGGACTCACCCTGGGCGGCAGCCTGCTCATACCAGTAGACGGCCATGTTCTGGTTGGCCGGTGCACCTTCACCGGTTTCGTACATGAGGGCCACATCATACTGGGACATGGCATCCCCGGCTTTGGCCGCCATCTCGAACCACTGGAATGACTTTCGGGGGTCCCTGGGCAGGTAGCGGCCCTGCAGAAAATAGGTTCCAAGGACATACTGGGCTGATTTGTGGCCATTCCAGGCAGATTTAAACAGCCACTGCAGGGATTTCCTGCTATTCTGCTGCTGATCACGGTAAAACATGGCCAGACTGAACTGGATGTTGGCATCTCCCCGGTGTGCGCCACGCTGAAGCCAGTAAAGGGCCGTGTCCGGGTCGTAATAGTCAGTGTTCTTTTTCAGCACCAGCGCGGTAAGATTGTAAATGGCTTCCCGATTCCCCAGGTCGGCAGCCTGTTCATAAAAGCGGATGGCCCTGCGGACATCCTTTTCAACGTTGTCAAAACCGTTTTCATGAAACATGCCGAGCTGGAACAGGGCATCGGGATTCCGGTGGGCGGCGGCAAGCTGGAGCCAGCGTATGCCCTGATCCACATCATGCCGGCTTTTGTTCTGCCGGTTGAGCAGCTGCATGCCGAGGCGGTATTGTTCGGATGGCTGGTAAACCGAGCCCAGTTCAGGCACGGATGCGGGTGTGGATGCACGGGCGGTTTGGCAGTATCCTGCAGGCAGGGACAGCAAGGCAGCGGCAAGACCCAGCATTTCAGCCTTGCCCTGGAATTTGTTTTTGTATGTCATAAAGCAGCCCAAAAAAATTGAAACAGCAGCCACGCTCAGCTACTCCGGAAGCCAGAAAGGGGGGATCAGTCACTATTGTTACGTCGGCATGTTAGCATACGTTCATCAAATTTTGATATAGGGCTGCCATGAAAATCCTGATTGGGTCCGGACTTTTTTGTTACAAGGAGTGGTTGAGTTGGAGATTCATGCATTTGATCTGAAGGGTGAGATGTCGCTTTTTAATGTGCTGTTTCTGCACACGGTGAATATGGGCGATATTGCCGCCGGGCTGGAGGCAAAATGCAACGGTACGGCTTCACAGGTTCTGGAGCGCAGTCCGGTGATTATGGATTGCAAATACATTGCCGGGCAGGCGGGTGATCTGGACCTGCGCCAGCTGTATGACCTGATCCGGGAAACGGGGCTGGTTCCGGTCGGGATCCGCAATTTCCCTGAAGCGCTGGAGGGGCAGGCCGTCTCCGCAGGCTGGTCGCTGCTGCGTCCGGGGCGACCCCAGGTGCGTCCGGTCGAAGCCGTTGGCCGGACCGTGGAAAAGCCCGATGCGGAGCCACCGGCACTGGAGCCGGAGCCGGTCCGGGAGCCGGTGCAGCGCCTGATGCTGATCGACCGTCCCGTGCGTTCGGGGCAGCAGGTTTACTGTCCGGAGGGGGATATTGTGGTGCTGCAGCATACCAGTGCCGGCTCGGAGTTGCTGGCGGGGGGATCGGTACATGTCTATGGTGCCCTGCGGGGCCGGGTACTGGCTGGTGTGCAGGGGGATACGAGCGCCTGCATTTTCTGTCAGCAGCTGGAAGCCGAGCTCATTGCCATCGCCGGTCGCTATCGCCTGCTGGACGAAATCGAGCCCCATCTGAAGGGCAAATCGGTGATGGTCTGTCTGGAGCAGGAAAAACTTAAAATTGTACCGATCTGATTGGCATTCCGTTTGAATGCCTCTATAGTTTAGCCCTTGCTTTGTGGGGCCCGGAATGCGGGATTCGTTGAAAGGAGATTCAAGTTGAGCAGGATTGTAGTGGTGACTTCCGGTAAGGGAGGCGTCGGTAAAACAACATCAAGTGCTGCTTTTGCAACCGGACTTGCAATGCGCGGATTCAAGACTGCCGTCATCGATTTTGATGTGGGATTGCGCAATCTGGACCTGATCATGGGCTGTGAGCGCCGCGTTGTCTATGATTTCATCAATGTCATCAGTGGTGAGGCCAATCTCAGGCAGGCCCTGATCAAGGACAAGCGTACCGATAACCTGTTCATTCTGCCGGCCTCACAGACCCGTGACAAGGATGCCCTGACCCAGGAAGGCGTGGGCAAGGTGCTGGCCGATCTGGATCAGGACGGTTTTGACTATGTGGTTTGTGATTCACCGGCAGGGATTGAAAAAGGGGCCTTCATGGCCATGTATTTCGCCGATGATGCCATCATTGTCACCAATCCGGAGGTCTCGTCCGTGCGTGACTCCGACCGGATTCTGGGCCTGCTGCAGAGCCGTACCCAAAAGGCCGAGCAGGGACAGCAGGTACGGGAACATCTGCTGATTACCCGTTACTCGCCTGACCGGGTGCAGCGTGGGGACATGCTGGCGCTGGAGGATATTCTGGAAATCCTGGCGGTACCCCTGATCGGTGTCATTCCGGAGTCCCCCTCCGTGCTGCAGGCATCCAACAGCGGTGTTCCGGTCATCATGGACAATGAGAGCAAGGCAGGGCAGGCTTATGATGATTTTGTCAAACGTTTTCTCGGTGAGATCGTTCCCCATCGCTTTCTGGAAGTCGAGAAAAAGGGAATTTTCAAGCGCTTGTTCGGGGGCTGAGGAGCAATGGGTATCTTTAATTTTTTCAGGACCAACAAGCAGAATTCCGCCCAGAAGGCGAAAGAGCGCCTGCAGATTCTGATTGCGCATGAGCGCCTGGACCGCAGTGGTCCGGATTTCCTGCCCCAGCTGCGACGTGACCTGATGGAGGTTATCTGCCGCTATGTGCCGGTGGACGAGGAACAGGTCAATGTGCAGTTTGAGAAAGGAGCCGATTACGACGTGCTGGAGCTGAATATCGCGCTGCCGGATCGGGGGGATTACGCCGATTAAACCGGCTGGCCGGCCCCGCCCCGGCTCAGGGCATTATGCCGGCACTCATTCCGGCTCACTGGCTGTGTCAGCACCGGTGTCTACCTTTTCACGCTCGATAAAATCGATGATGTCCTGTGAAATGATGGCACCGACTTCCATTCCTTTCAGTTTGCCGGACGGATCATAGATCAGCACGGTCGGGGTGCCGTACAGGGTTGCTCCCGCCTGCCGGTACAGCAGCCCGTCCAGCTCCGGTGAGCTGCCGAGGTAGGACGGGAAACCAAGCTGATGCCGGGCGGCAAATTGCTGTGCCATGGCCCGGCCGGCTTCGCCCTCGTCTTCATCCACTGAAATGCCGAAGGTATCGGCCTGCGGGTAGCGACGCTTGAAGTTGTTCATGTAGAACACTGCGTCCGGACAGGCCGGGCAGGTGGCGGACCAGACCTCCACCACGGTCCAGCGTCCCTGACCCAGCCGGGATTCCATCGTGAACGGAGTGCCGTGCTGGAGTTCGCTCAGGGCATGGGCCGGGGGGGTGAGTGCGGCTCCCAGCAGCAGGGCAGCGGACAGGGTGGTGGTCAGTCGGTGCATGATCAGGCCTTGGTCTGGTTTTCAGGGGCGGGTTTTGTCCTGCCGGTTGATAAAGTCGACCAGCTGTCCGGCGCTGACGGCCCCGTGCTGGACAGCGACCAGTTTACCACGACGGTTGTAAATCAGCAGGGTCGGTGTGCCACGCAGGGTGATACCGGCCCTGGCTTTCAGGTAATCGTCCATTTCATCAAAAGTCCCGATCAGGTTGGGAAAGTTCAGGTGGTAGGTATCGATAAAGGTCTGGGCATGCGCCAGATCCGGTGCATTGATGGAAACGCCGTAGACGCTGGTGCCCGGCATCCGGCGCGTAAATGCCTGCAGTTCACCGATGGTGCGATGGCAGACGCTGCAGTCGGCGGACCAGACTTCCAGTACGGTCCAGCGCCCCTGGCCGGTCAGGTGTTCAATGGTGATGTTTCTGCCGTCCATGAGCACAAACGCACAGGCCGGTGTGGTCAATAGCAGCCACAGGGCTGACAGGGTGATAATGGCGCGCAGCCGGTGAAAAAGTTTGAAGGGGACCATGGTGATTTGTTGTTCCTGATTTTTTATTTGATTTTTATCCATGATGCGGCTTGCTGCCGACTGCAGTATGGATACTGATTGAGTACGCATGAAATGGTTACAGGTTCGAAGCGTGGGGTCAATGAGTAATTCCGCCATCGGTGCCGGTGCTTTTGTCGATGACAACCTGCTGCTGCTTGTGGCACTGCTGGCATTTCTGGTGGGCCTGCTGCTGGCCTATGTCTTCTACAGCCGCCTGCTGCAACAGGCCAGGCTCGATATTGAGCGCCTGAAGCTGCAGCTGCACAGTGAGGAACAGCTGCATGAGGAGCGCCTGCGCATGCTGGATGATGCCCAGGACCGCCTGCATCACACCTTCAGCGTTGCGTCCCGCCATGCCCTCAGGGATAACAACCTGCAGTTTCTGGAGCTGGCGCAGGAAAACATGCGCCGTCTGCAGGCCGAGTCACAGGCGGACCTTGAACAACGCCAGCTGTCGATCCAGCATCTGGTGGAGCCGATCCGGACTGCCCTGGAGCAGACCGGGCAGCAGATCCGCCAGATCGAAAAGGAGCGCCAGGCTTCCTTCGGCACGCTGGGTGAACAGCTGCGTCAGCTGGGTGTGGACCAGATGGCGCTGCGCCAGGAGACCGGACGGCTGGCGACCGCCCTGCGCAATCCCGGCAGCCGGGGACAGTGGGGTGAACTCAGCCTGCGCCGCATTGCGGAAATGGCGGGCATGGTGGCGCACTGTGATTTTGTGGAGCAGGTGCACAGCAGCAACGACGAACGTACTGTGCGCCCGGACATGGTGGTGAACATGCCGGACCGGCGCCAGTTGATTGTGGATGCCAAGGCGCCCATGGATGCCTATCTGGATGCCTGTGAGGCCGGGCAGGAGGCCGAGCGCCTCCAGCACCTGGGTCGCCATGCCCGGCGGGTGCGCGAGCATGTGCGCCTGCTGGCCGGCAAGCGCTACTGGGAGCAGTTCGGTAATGCGCCGGATTTTGTGGTGCTGTTTCTGCCGGGGGAGCCGTTTCTGGGGGCGGCGATGGAACATGACCGAACCCTGTTGCAGGATGCGCTGGAA